>NZ_JBFBBE010000037.1:49827-86387 GCF_040682555.1 Streptomyces sp. NPDC051172 | reverse complement strand
GTCCTTTGGCCCGGGTCCCCCCCCCCCCCCCCGGCCCCCACCGCCGGCCCGCGGGGGGCGGCCGCCCCCCACCACCACCGACACGGCGGCGACCACCGCCCCGCCCGGCCCGCGTATGGGGGCGGCCACCGACAGAGCGTTGTCGGTGACCTGCCGGCTGCTCACCGCGACTCCCGTGCGCCGCACCTCGGCCAGCACCCGGCGCAGCCGCTCCGGCTCGGTGATGGTGTACGGCGTGAACGAGGCGAGCGGCCCCGCGCAGTACTCCTCCTGCGCCTGCGAACCGCAGTGCGCCAGCAGCGCAAGCCCCACCCCGGTGGCGTGCAGCGGCCAGCGCGCCCCGACCCGTATGTGCACGCCGACGGCGCTGCGACCGGAGATCCACTCGATGTAGACGACCTCCCCGCCGTCCCGCACCGCCAACTGCACGTTCTCGTGCGTCGCCTCGTACAGGTCCTCCAGGTACGGCAGCGCGATCTGCCGCAGCGCCAGCCCGCGCGGGGCGAGCGCCGCGACCTCCCACAGCCTGAGCCCGACGTGGTAGACGCCGGATGCGTCCCGCTCCAGGGCGCCCCAGTCGGTGAGGGCGCCCACCAGGCGGTGTGCGGTGGTGAGGGTCAGCCCGGCCCGCCGGCTGATGTCCGTGAGGGACAGCGCCGGGTGCTCGTGGTCGAACGCGGCGAGCACGGCGAGCAGCCGGTCGGGGGCGGAGCGGGCGGTCATGGCGTCAGCCGAGCCCGTCCTCCGCGATCCGCAGCAGCAGTGCATGCAGCGTCTCGCGTTCGGCCGGCTCGAGCGGCTCGAAGAGCTCGCTCGTCGCGCGCAGGCCCGCCTCGTCGGTGTCGCGCAGGAAGGCGCGGCCGTCCTCGGTGAGGACGACGATGCGGCTGCGGCGGTCGTCGGGGGAGGGGCGGCGCTCGGCGAAGCCCAGCTTCTCCAGGTCGTCGACGAGGCCGACGATCGCGCTCGGGTCGTAGCCGAGGCGGGTGCTGAGTTCGCGCTGCAGGGCGCCGTCGGTGGTGGCGAGGAAGCGCAGGACCGCGTAGTGCCGCAGGCGCAGCCCCGACTCCTGGAGGAAGGCGTTGAACAGCTGTCCGGAGCGCAGGCCCAGGCGGTAGAGCAGGTAGCCCGTGTCCGCATGCAGCCCGCGCATCCACGGCTCGTCCACGTCGATGGGCTTCGGGGTGGCGTGCTGGCGTGCGATGGCGGGCTCCCTGTGCTCGTTGCGTCCTGGTGATTCCAGCATGACGTACCCGTAGGTCGCCAACAACTATTGACGTCAACAATTATTGCTCTTAGCTTCGATCTCGAAGCCGCACCCCATGCGAAAGGGATCCACTCGTGCCCAGCATCGATCTCACCGGCAAGGTCGCCGTCGTCACCGGCAGTGGCCGGGGCCTCGGCCTCGCCTATGCGCACGCCCTGGCCGCCCATGGCGCGTCCGTGGTCGTCAACGACGTCGACGAGGCCGTGGCCGAGGCGGCCGTGAAGTCCATCACCGAGGCGGGCGGCACCGCCGTCGCCGAGGTGGTCCCGGTCGGCACGAGCGAGGCCGCCGACCTGCTGGTGAATCGCGCGGTCGAGGAGTTCGGACGGCTGGACATCCTGGTCACGAACGCCGGCATCCTGCGCGACAAGGTCCTGTGGAAGATGTCCGACGACGACTTCGACGCGGTGATCACCACCCATCTCAAGGGCACCTTCACCTGCGCCCGCGCCGCCGCCGTCCGGATGCGCGAGCAGGGCGAGGGCGGCACCCTGATCCTGGTCGGCTCCCCGGCCGGACAGCGCGGCAACTTCGGGCAGACCAACTACTCCGCCGCCAAGGCCGGCATCGCCGCCTTCGCCCGCACCTGGTCGATGGAGCTGGGCCGCGCGAACATCACCGTCAACGCGATCGTGCCGGTCGCCGCGACCGCGATGACCGAGACCATCCCCGCCTTCGCCCCGTACATCGAGGCCATGAAGAACGGCGAGCCGCTGCCGGACTTCCTGCGCAAGGGCGAGGGCTTCGGCACCCCCGAGGACTGTGCGGCGCTCGTCCCGTTCCTCGCCTCCGAGGCCGCGCGCGGAATCACCGGTCAGGCCATCGGCATCGGCGGCGACAAGGTGGCACTCTGGTCGCATCCGCAGGAGATCAAGGCGGCGTACGCCGACGGCGGCTGGACCCCGGACAGCCTGGCCGACGCCTTCCCCACCTCGGTCGGCGCGGAGCTGCAGAGCGTCGGCGTCCCCGCCCCGAAGTTCCCGGAGGCCTGAGCCATGACGAGCATCGACGTCGAGGAACTCGTCGCGATCGACGTCCACACCCACGCGGAGGTCTCCTCCAAGGGCCACTCCTCCCTGGACGACGACCTGCACGACGCGTCCTCCGCGTACTTCAAGGTCGAGGGCAAGCGGAAGCCGACCCTTCAGGAGACGGCCGCCTACTACCGTGAGCGGAAGATGGCCGCCGTGATCTTCACGGTCGACGCCGAGTCCGCCACCGGCACCGCGCCCGTCCCGAACGAGGAGGTCGCCGAGGCGGCCGCCGCCAACGCGGACGTCCTCATCCCCTTCGCCTCCATCGACCCCTTCCGCGGCAAGGCGGGCGTGAAGCAGGCCCGGCGGCTGGTCGAGGAGTACGGCGTCAAGGGCTTCAAGTTCCACCCGAGCATCCAGGGCTTCTTCCCCAACGACCGCTCGGTGGCGTACGACCTCTACGAGGTGATCGAGGAGACGGGCACCATCGCCCTCTTCCACACGGGCCAGACGGGCATCGGCGCCGGAGTCCCCGGCGGGGGCGGGATCAGGCTCAAGTACTCCAACCCCCTCCACGTGGACGACGTGGCCGCCGACTTCCCGCACCTCAAGATCATCCTGGCGCACCCGTCCTTCCCCTGGCAGGACGAGGCCCTCGCCGTCGCCACGCACAAGCCGGGCGTGCACATCGACCTGTCCGGCTGGTCGCCGAAGTACTTCCCGCCGCAGCTCGTGCAGTACGCGAACACGCTGCTCAAGGACAAGGTCCTCTTCGGCTCCGACTTCCCCGTCCTCACCCCCGACCGCTGGCTGAGCGACTTCGAGCAGCTGTCGATCAAGGACGAGGTGAAGCCGAAGATCCTCAAGGAGAACGCCGCCCGTCTGCTCGGGCTGACGAAGCCGTAAGGGGCCGTAGATGCGCAATGAGGGACTCGGGTCATGGCCCGCACGCCGGGCCCGCAAGACCCCGCACCGCACCGCCCTGGTCCACGGCGGCACCACGCTCACCTACGGCGAGCTGTACAGCCGCACCACCCGCCTCGCTCACGCCCTGCGCGCCCGGGGCATCCGGCGCGGCGACCGCATCGCCTACCTCGGCCCGAACCACCCCTCCTACCTGGAGACCCTCTTCGCCGCCGGCACGCTCGGCGCCGTCTTCGTCCCGCTCAACACCCGCCTCGCGGGCCCGGAGATCGCCTTCCAGCTCGCCGACTCCGGCGCCAAGGCACTCGTCTACGGCCCCTCGCACGCGGGCCTGGTCGCCGGGCTGCCCGGCAACACCGACGTCCGGGCGTACGTCGAGGTGGGCGCCGACTACGAGGAGGCGGTGGCGTCCGTCGCGAACGAGCCGATCGACGAGCCGGTCGTCCCGGACGACACCTGCATCATCATGTACACCTCGGGGACCACCGGCCGCCCAAAGGGCGCGATGCTCACCCACGGCAACCTGACCTGGAACGCGGTCAACGTCCTCGTCGACCACGACCTGATCGCCGACGAACGCGCCCTGGTCTCCGCTCCGTTGTTCCACACGGCCGGCCTGAACATGCTGACCCTCCCGGTGCTGTTGAAGGGCGGCACCTGCGTCCTGGTGGAGGCGTTCGACCCGGACGCCACCTTCGACCTGATCGAACAGCACCGGATCACCTTCATGTTCGGGGTGCCGACGATGTTCGAGCAGGTGGCCCGCCATCCGCGCTGGCCGGACGCGGACCTGTCCTCCCTGCGTATCCTCACCTGCGGCGGCTCCCCGGTCTCGACACCGCTCATCGCCGCGTACCAGGAGCGGGGCCTGACCTTCCTCCAGGGCTACGGCATGACCGAGGCGTCCCCCGGCACGCTGTTCCTGGACGCGGAGCACGCGGTCAGCAAGGCCGGCTCGGCGGGGGTGCCGCACTTCTTCAGCGACGTGCGCGTCGTACGGCCGGACCTCGCCCCTGTCGACGTCGGCGAGACCGGCGAGATCATCGTCCGCGGGCCGCATGTCATGCCCGGCTACTGGGGGCTGCCCGAGGAGACGGCCGCCTCCTTCGCCGACGGCTGGTTCCGCAGCGGGGATGCGGCCCGGGTCGACGAGGACGGGTACGTCCATATCGTCGACCGGATCAAGGACATGATCATCTCAGGCGGCGAGAACATCTACCCGGCCGAGATCGAGGACCTGCTGCTGGCGCATCCCGACATCGTCGAGTGCGCGGTCATCGGCGTGCCGGACGACAAGTGGGGCGAGGTGCCGCGGGCGGTCGTCGTCCCCCGCGAGGGCGGGTCCGTCGACCCCGACGAGGTACTGGCCTCGCTCGCCGGGCGCCTCGCCAAGTACAAGATCCCGAAGTCGGTGGTCCTCGCGGACGAACTCCCGCGCACCGCCTCCGGAAAGCTCCTCAAGTCCCGGGTGCGCAAGCGCTTCGGGAACTGACCGACTCCCCTAAGGAACACCACTCATGAGCGTCACCGTCAACGGCATCGACGAACTGAAGAAGCTCGCGGGCAGCGACCTGGGCACCAGCGAATGGATCGAGGTCACCCAGGAGCGCATCAACACCTTCGCCGACGCCACCGGCGACCACCAGTGGATCCACGTGGACCCCGAGCGCGCCGCCGAGGGTCCCTTCGGTGCCCCGATCGCCCACGGCTACCTCACCCTGTCCCTCTTCATCCTCCTCTTCACCGAACTCCTGGACGTCCAGGGCGTCACCACCAAGGTCAACTACGGCCTGAACAAGGTGCGTTTCCCCTCACCGGTGAAGGTCGGCTCCCGCATCCGCCTGGTCGGAAAGCTCGCGGAGGTCGAGGAGGTACCGGGCGGCGTGCAGATCACCGTGGACGGCACGATCGAGATCGAGGGCGGCACGAAGCCCGCGGCCGTACTGCAGAGCCTGTCGCGGTTCTACGCCTGATCGGGGCGTACCGGCATCAGGTCGAGAAGGCGCTCCGAGGCCTCCCGCGCGAGCGGTGTGAGCCGGTCGTACACCGCCCGGAACGTCTTCTCGGCCCGTTCCGCCGGCCAGTCGTCCGGCAGGTGCTTGACCGGCAGGCGCGGGTCGCGGCGGATCACCTGCAGCCACTCGGCCTGCAGTCGCAGCCGCAGCGCCAGGGCGTCGTCGGCATCCGGCAGCCGGCTCTCCCAGGCCTCCCAGCGGCGCACGAACTCCTCGTAGCGCGCGGCCAGTTCGGACAGCTCCCAGGTCTCCTCGATCATCGCGCCGATGTCCATACCGACGTCGGCGTGCGCACGGAAGACCTTCACATGCGCGGCAAGTCCGAGCTCGGACACCAGCTCCGCCACGTCGACCTCGCCCGGTGCGATCCACAGACCGCTGAACAGCGGCCCGAAACCGCTCCAGGTCAGCTTGGAGCGCAGATCGTGGCGCTGACGCTGCCAGGACTCCGGCAGCGAGAACCCGAGCAGGGTCCAGGTGCCGTCCCAGTGCCGGTTGACCGCACCGGTCTGCCAGATCCGGTGTTCACCGTCCCGCAGCACCGTCGCCGAGTGCTCGGTCAGCCCGAAGTACATCTTGCGGCCCTCGCGCTGGCGGCGCAGCAGCCCCCGCTTGACCATCCGGGTCAGTGTCGAGCGGGTCGCCTGCTCACCGACCCCGGCACGCGCGAAGACATCGATCACGCTGCCCGAGTACACACAGACGTCCCGCCCCAGCACCTGGTCCCCCAGAAACGTCAACAGGAGGGACTGCGGCCGCAACGACTCTTCACCGGTCATGCGGCCACGGTACGACGCGATGGATCACTCCGACGCGTCAGCCACCTGCCACATCGACGAATACGGGGTTCGAGTAGAACCATGTGTCCGCCCACGGATCACCGTTGCCGGGCTCGTGGGGAATCGGCCCGTGAGGGTCGACCGAGGCACCCAGGTACCCCGCCCCGTGGCGGTTCCCGTCGCTGCCGCGCAGCCGGACGTAGAAGGACTCGTCCCCGACGGTCAGCGGGATGCGCAGGGTGTAGGTCCCCTGGCGGCCGGACACGTCCTTCGTCTGGACGACCCTGGTGTCCGGCGCCTTCCAGCTGTCCCGGTCGGTCACGGGGCCGCGCACCGCGCCCCTGATCACGTCCACGTGCGCCAACTGGGGCAGGATGCCCTGCGGGTTGGCCCGGGAGGCGGTGGTGACGGTGACGTACAGGGTGATCTTCTCGCCCTTGCGGACGCGCAGCCGCCCGCCGAGCGTGACGCCCCGGCCCGCGTCGCAGTCCCGCTTCACGCGGACGTCGAGACCGTCGAGCAGATGCCCGTGGTCGAGCCAGACGCGCCCCGCGCGCAGGCCCGCCATCACTGCGCGGTAGCCGTAGCGGGTCACGCCGACGTGGGTGCGGCTGAACTCGCCGGGCCAGAAGTCGCTGCCCGGCTGCGGGCTGTCGGTGTTCACCGGGTCGGGCAGCTTGCCGGTGTTGTCGAAGTTCTGCCCGGCCGGCCAGTCGCTGTTCTTCCAGGTGTCGAAGACCGTGCGGTGGTTGTCGGAGTTGGTGGTGATCGTGAAGAGGCGGCCCTCGGCGAGCATCGAGTCCCACAGGCCGCCAACGGTCGCCGTCGCCCAGTCGAAGCCGCCGTACGTCAGATACGCGTCCGCCGGGTAGCCCGCCCAGGACTGCGCCGACGGCTTGTTCTCGTACTCGCCGCGGATCGAGGTGGCACCACGCCAGCCCGGGATGGCCGCGCCCTGGGCGCCGGGCGCACCCTCCATACCGATCATGATCTCGGGGGCCGCGTCCCGCCAGCCCCGCATCTCGTGCGGGGAGTCGATGCCGAGACGCAGCGGGTGGTTGGCGAGGACGAGTACGTCGTCGACGTAGCCCGAATCGCGCTGCTCGGCCAGCCACTTGATGGCCTTGACGGCGTGCGCCTCGTTGCGGGCGGTGTCGGCGCCGGTCGCGGAGCCGTCGGTGTAGCCGAGGAGCTTGCCGTCGTAGGCGAGCTCGAACTGCGTGAGCAGATCGACCTCGTTCGGGCCGGGCGCGGCGAACACGGTGCAGTGCTCGGCGGCCGGGATGTACCACTCCAGGCCCTGGAAGATGAGCTGGCGCGGGTTCTCGGCGCGGGCCTTGAGGATCTCCTGGTGCTCCAGCGCGGCACCGTAGTGGGCGTGCCCGAAGTTGGAGTGCTCGTTGAACACCATCCAGTCCAGGCCGTACCTGGCGGCCGCCTGCGCCTGCTGCGAGAACGTGTACTTGGCGTCGTGGCTGTAGACGGAGTGGACGTGGTGGTCGCCGACGAGGTAGGCGAGGTGCGGGTCGTCGCCACCGAAGGCGGGCCGGTCGGAGGCGGCCAAGGCGGGGGTGGCCACCGACCCGAGAGTGAAGGCTGCCCCGAACATCCCTGCACGGCGCAGGAGCCCGCGGCGCGAGACGCCCTGGGCGTCGAGACGGGCGGGAGAGACGGACGGGTCGGCCCAGGCGGGCAGCTGCTGCTCGGTCATCGTGAGTTCCTGGTGCGGGTCAGTGGTTCATGAACGAGGTGACGGGCAGCGCCCGCGCGACGATCCGGACGTCGCCGAGGCGGCCGTGCAGGATCTGGTCGATCTTTCCTGCGTACTCGTAGCCGCCGAGCAGCCACGGCAGTCCGACGGAGGTGATGCCGATCGAGGGGGCCTTCGGGTTGCGGACGACCGGGCAGCCCTCGACGTACAGCGTGGTGTGCTTGCCGTCGTTGACCACCGCGAGGTGCCACCAGGTCTCCAGCGGGGTCTCCTGGCCCCAGTTGGTGGCGATCCCCTGCTGGTTGAGCGGGCGCATCGCCCACTGCGGCTCGCGGTCGTTGGACAGCGACAGGGTGGCCAGCGGCTCGTCGGGGTCGTCGGCGGTCTTGCCCGCCGCGCCGCCCGTGCCGGTGCGGCTGACGATGCCGGACCAGGCGTTGTGGTCCGGGTCCCAGTCGGCGGGCAGACGGTAGAACGCCTCGATGGTGTAACCGTCCTTGAACGTCGCCGAGTTGAGCGGGGCGCCGTCGACCGTCTTCAGATACGCGCCCCTCAGCGGGGACTTGTAGCCCTGGAACTCCAGGCTGCCGTGGCCCGGCTGGTCGGGGTGGTGGTCGGACGACCAGTTCAGGGCGCCGCCGCCCACCGTGACGAGGGTGAGGTCGTTGCCGCGTCCGGACAGGTCACGGACGGTGCCGCCGACCGCCGTACCGCCACCGTGCCCGTCGAAGCGCCAGTAGGCGACCGTGCCGGGGATGACGACCTTGGACGCGGGGCGAGCCGGACGGGCCGGAACGGGAGCGAATCCGGAGAAACGTTTCTGGAAGTCGATCTCCACCGAGAAGCGGTCCGCGTCACCGCTCAGCTCGATCTCCTGCCGCTCCAGCTCATTGAGGCCCTTGCGCGCCCGGCCGAGGATCCACGGGGAGACGGTCTCCACGTCGATGACGTTCCGGTCCAGATCGAAGCGGTAGAGGCGGATCATCGCCGCGCCGCCGAAGTAGCGGTTCTGGTAGTTGGTGAGGTGCAGGTGGACATCGTTGCCGGCCGCGTTCTTGCGGGTCGCGCGGCCCGCGGGCCAGTAGTGGCCGTTCAGGGTGAGGAAGATCTGGTCGTGCTCCTCGACCAGCTGGTCCCACAGCTGCTGCCCGTACGCCGACAACTGGTCGTCCTCGACGACGAGTTCATGCGTGGTGAGGATGACCGGCGCCTTCGGGTGTTTGGCGAGCACGTCCTTCGCCCAGGCGTACCCCTTCGCCGACAGCCGCCAGTCCAGCGCGAGGACCAGCCACTCGTGCCCGGCCGCCCGGAACAGGTGGTAGGTGTTGTAGCCGTCGTCGGAGGCGCCGCCGAACGTCTTCTTTCCCTTGAAGCGCTGCGGCCCGAACGTGTCCAGGTACGGCGTCGAGCCGCGCTGGTCGTCCGTCGAGGACCGCACGTCGTGGTTGCCGGCCAGGACGCTGTAACCGACACCGCTGCGGTCCAGCAGCCCGAACGCCTCGCTGATCGCGGCGAATTCGTCCTTGGCGCCGTTCTGGGTGAGGTCGCCCAGGTGGGACAGGAAGACGATGTTCTCGTCCTTGCCGTGTTCCAGCAGATAGCGCAGGGAGGCCTCGACCGGCGCCTTGTCGATGCTGGGCCCGTCGAAGAGGTACTGCGTGTCGGGCATGACGGCGAGCGTGAAGCGACGGCTGTGGGCGTCGGGCCGCCAGTTGCTCGCGCTCGCGGGTGCCGCCTCGGCGACGGCCGGCAGCGCCACCCCGACGCCGGCGGCCGCGCCGAGCAGCGCGGTGGCTCTGAGGAAACTGCGTCGGGCGGCACCGGCCTGTGCGGCCTCGCCCTGGTTGTGGTCATGCGAAGTGCACACGTGTGCTCCGTGAAAGGTGACGTGAGGAACGGGGAAGGGCGGGAGGTTACAGAACGCGCAGGGTCCAGCTCCAGCGGTGGACCCCCGGCGGGATCAGATACGAGGCGGAGGTGTCGGGGCCGCACGACGCCGTGCCGAGCCCGCGGTGCGCCGCGTCGAGGTGCACCACGCACCCGGAGCGCGGCACGAGCTCGTCGTGGTGCGAGGCGGCGGTCAGGTCCTCTGCGCGATGGCGGGTGACGGAGACCTGGCGCGGTTCGTCCAGCACGACCGCGAGGCCCGTCGCGTCCGCCGCGGACAGCGTGAAGTGCCGTACACCGTGCCGTCCGCCGCTCTCCTGCGGGCGCAGATAGGGGGTGAACAACGCGTCGACGGGCACGGAGTGGTGGCCGACGGGTGCGCCGACGCTCCGGTCGGGATACGACTCCCACGGGCCCTGCCCGAACCATTCCAGCAGGTCGAGCCCGGGCACCGTCTCGAAGACCGAGCCGACCCGCGCCACATCGTGGAACTCGTCGGGCAGCTCGGCCTCCTCGTCGATGCGGATGCCGCCCTCGACGGGTGTGAACACCTGCCGGTGCCGTACGCCGCCGACCGTGCCCGCGTACTCGGCGTCCACGGTGACCCGGCCGCCGTCCTGCCGTACCGCCACGACCTTGCGGACGAGCGCGTCGAGGCCCCAGGTCCGCCAGCGCAGGGCGATGCCGCCCAGCTCGTCGTTGTCGGTGGGTGCCCGCCACAGGGAGAGGGTGGGGGCGGCCGTCAGCAGCGGATGGACCAGGAGGCCCTCGTCGTCGACCTCGACGGTGCCGTCCACGGGGACCTCCCAGGACACGGACGGCCCGCGCAGCTGGACCTGCGGCGCGCAGACATCCGTGCCGCGCGGCGCCCACGGCTGGTCGTCGGCGGTCGTCACCCGCAGCGTCAGCCAGGCCTCGCCGCCGTCGCGCGGGAGGTCGAAGGGCAGCGGCACGGCGGCCGTCTCGCCGGGCCGCAGGGCGGGCAGTTCGGCGGGTGCGGTCAGCGTGCGGCCGTCGGCGAGGGAGAGTTCCCACCGGCCGGACAGCCAGTCCAGGCCCCGGAAGTGCTGGTGGTTGCCGAGCACGATGCCCTCGTGCTTGAAGCACTCGATGCGCACCGGTGCCGCGATCTCCCGGTGCTCGTACAGGACCGGCTTCGGGGTGCGGTCCGGGAAGACGACTCCGTCGGCGATGAACGCCCCGTCATGGATCGTCTCGCCGAAGTCGCCGCCGTAGGCCCAGCGGTGGCCGGGCGCGGCGACACCGTTGTCATAGAGCCCGGCGCCCCCACGCCCGACCGGTCTGCCGTCGTTCACACGCTGGAGAATGCCGTGGTCCCAGAACTCCCAGATGAACCCGCCCTGAAGACCTGGCGTTGACTCGATGGCCGCCCAATGGTCCGCCAGGGTGCCGTTGCTGTTGCCCATCGCATGCGAGTACTCGCACTGGATGAGGGGCCGGGTCTGCCGGCCCGACAGTGCGTGGGCGACGCAGTCCTCCAGCGGCGCGTACATCGGGCAGGCGATGTCGGAGGCGTCGTCCGTCGCCGCCCAGTCGAGCTTCGCGGCACCCTCGTACTGGATCGGCCGCGTCGGATCGTGCCGCCGCACCCACCCGGCCGCCGCGTCGTGGTTGGCACCGTAGTCGGACTCGTTGCCCAGCGACCAGATGATGATCGACGGGTGGTTCTTGTCCCGCAGCACCATCCGCGACACCCGGTCCACGAAGGCGCCCAGGTAGCGCGGGTCGTCGGCGATCTCGTGGGCGTGGTCGTGGGACTCGATGTCCGCCTCGTCGACGACGTAGAAGCCGAGCTCGTCGGTCAGGTCGTAGAGCGCCGGGTCGTTCGGGTAGTGGGAGGTGCGGATCGCGTTGAAACCGAACCGCTTCAGCAGGACGAGGTCCGCGCGCATGTCCTCGTACGACACCGTGCGGCCGGTCAGCGGATGGAAGTCGTGCCGGTTGACGCCCCGGATGAACACCCGCTCGCCGTTGACGAGCAGGTCCCGTCCGGCGATCTCGACGTCGCGGAAGCCGATGCGGTGCCGCGAGGTGTCGGCGACCGTTCCGTCGGCGCGGTGCAGGCGGACGGTGAGGTCGTACAGCTCGGGAGTCTCGGCGTTCCAGGTGCGCACCTCGGGGACGGATGTGTGGATGCGGGCCTCGCCGAGGAAGTCGGAGACGCGGCAGTCCTCGGCGTTGACGCGGTCGAACTCCCGGTCCTGCGCGAGGAGTCGACCGTCCAGTTCGCCACTGACGTACCACCCGTCGGGCAGCGCGCCGCGCGCGTCCCGCACCCGGCAGTCGACGCGCAGCTCGCCGCCGTACGACGCCCGCACCGTCACGTCGGCCAGATGCAGGGGGTCGGTCGAGTACAGCAGCACCGAGCGCGTGATGCCGCCGTGCCACCACTGGTCCTGGTCCTCGATGTGCGAGGCGTCCGACCACTTCACGACGGTGAGCCGTACGACCGCCCGCTCGCCGGCCCGCACCAGATCCGTGAGGTCGAACTCGGCGGCCAGATGGGAGTCCTTGGAGATCCCCACGGGCCGCCCGTCGACGTGCACCAGCAGCACGCTCTCGGCGGCCCCGACCTGGAGCACGATCCGGCGCCCGGCCCAGTCGGCGGGGACGTCCACCTCGCGCTCGTACACGCCCGTCGGATTGGCGCCCGGCGAGCCGGGCGGGAACTCGGAGAACGGCATGCGGACGTTGGTGTACTGCGGCAGGTCGTCGGCGCCGGCGGACTGCATGGTCCAGACGCCGGGGACGTACGACGTGGACCAGTCACCGCCGACCGGCGCGTCCGGAGCGGGAAGCAACTGGAAACGCCAGTCGCCGTCCAGGGAGAGGGCTCCGGAGCGCCGGTCGACGGAGTTCATGGGGAGGCGGCCCCAGGAGGTCACCTCGGGTGCCTGCCAGGGGCGGAGGGCGATCAGGGGATCCGTGGGGAGTGCGTCGGTCATGACCTGTCCGAAGTCGGTGCGATGGGCCGGGGGAGGACGCGGCCCTGCAGGCCCCAGGTGGGGTCGACGGGGATACCGAGCCGGTCCAGGACGGTGGGGGCGATGTCGATGAGGCGGGGCGAGTCGAGGCGGGAGCCGAGGGGCCGGGGGCTGTGGAGGCGGCTGTCGGCGGGCGGCGAGCTGTCGGGCCGGGGGCTGTGGGCTCGGCGGTCGGCGGGCTGGGCGCCGGGGGCCCTGGGGCTGTCGGGTCGGTGGTCGGCGGGTTCGGTGTCGACGGGCTGGGTGTCGGCGGCTCGGCTGTAGGCGGGCCGGGTCCTGTCGGGTCGCGGACTGTCGGGTCGGCGGTCCCGGGCTTCGGTGTCGACGGCCTGGGTGTCGTCGGGTCGGCCGTCGTCGGGTCGTATGGAGTCCGGCCCGCCGGGCTCCGCGAGGATGACGAAGACCTCCCGTTCCGCGTGCGTGTCGCCGCCGTGGCCGCCGCTGTCGAGGTGGCCGTGGTCCGTGGTGACCAGCACGGTCCAGCGCTCGCCGGCGCGGTGCGGGTCGCTGCGCCGGGCGTCGATCGCCTGCAGCAGCCGCCCCAGGTGGGCGTCCTGGGCGAGCAGGGCCCGGTCGTAGGCGGGGGAGAGCGGGCCGGTGTCGTGGCCGGCCTCGTCGGTGGCGCCGAAGTACACGAACACGACGTCCGGGTCGTGCTTGGTCAGCCAGCGCAGGACGGTGCGGGCGACGCGGCGGTCCGCGGTCGTGTATCCGCGGAATTCGCCGTTGAAGCGCCGGCGTCGGTCGATGGCGGGGCCCAGGACGCCGCGGCGGACCAGTTGCGGCCAGGACACCGCGGCCGCGGTGCGCAGACCGGGGCGGGCCGCGGCGGCGCGGGTCAGGAAGTCCGGGTAGCGGGCGTAGTCGGCGCCGACGAAGTCGTTGCCCCGCACGCCGTGCCGGTCGGGCCACACCCCGGTCAGGATGCTCGACCAGCCGGGCCCGGAGTCGGTGTGGGCCATGCTGGTCGACGGCCCGTTCTCCGCCTGGCCGTCGGCCTCGCCGTAGGGCAGCAGGCTGGTGCCGACGGCGCCCGCCGCCATCAGGCCGTGCAGGACGGGCGCGTGGGCCGGCGAGCGGGTCAGGCGGTCGTAGCGCAGGCCGTCCATGCCCACGACGAGCACCTTGCCGCGCCCCGGTTGCTCACCCCCGATGTCGTACCTCACCGCCCACCCCTCTCTCGCGACTTCGCCTCAGCTCCCCTGCACCGCTCCTTCGGTGGCCCCCGCGATGAACCCGCGGGCGAAGATGCTGAAGACCACCACCAGTGGGAGCGCCGCCATCAGCACACCGGCCATGACCATGCTGTAGTCGGTGGTGTGGCCGACGTTGAGCTGGGCGAGTTCCACCTGGAGCGTCACATGGCCCGGATCGGTCAGCACGACCAGCGGCCAGATGTAGTCGTTCCAGCAGTTCACGAAGGCGTAGATGGCGAGGAACGACAGCGCGGGCCTGATCATCGGCAGTGCGATGTTCCAGTACTGGCGGAAGAACCCGGCCCCGTCGATGCGCGCGGCGTCGAGGAGTTCGTCGGGTACGCCGTTCTGGATGTACTGGTGCAGCCAGAAGATGCCGAAGGCGTTGGCGAGCGAGGGCAGCGCCAGCGCCTTGAGCATGCCCACCCAGCCGATCTTCGACATCAGGATGAACTGCGGCAGGATCGCCAGCTGCAGCGGCAGCATCATGAACAGCAGCAGCGTGCCGAAGAGCAGCTTGCGCCCGGGGAAGTCGAACTTGGCGAAGGTGAAGGCCGCCAGGGAGTCGACGAACAGCACCAGGACGGTGGTGACGGTCGCGACCATCACCGTGTTGAGCATCGACCCGAAGAAGTCGATGGTGTTCAGCACATGCCGGATGTTCTCCAGCAGATGGGAGCCGAAGGTGAACTTCGGCGGGCTCTTGTAGATGTCCTGCGTGGTGTTGGTCGCCATGACGATCGTCCACGCGAAGGGGAAGACCGAGACCAGGACGGCCACGACGAGGATGATGTGCGCCGTCAGGCCCTTGGGGCGGCGCAGCCGCCTGCCGCCCGTGGCCGGCCGCGCGGTGTCCACTGCCGTCATGCCTTCCTCCCTCGTGTGGTGATGCGCCAGTTGACGGCGACGAGGACGATGATCAGTACGAAGAAGGCCCACACGATGGCCGCGCCGTAGCCGTAGTCGTTGTTGAGGAAGGCCGACTGGTAGAAGTACAGCAACGTGGTCAGACCCGCCTGGCCGGGGCCGCCGAGGTTCGCGTTGGCGGCGTTGCTGCCGAACAGGACCTGGGGTTCGCTGAAGCTCTGCAGACCGTTGATGGTCGAGATGATGACGGTGAACAGGATGATCGGCCGCATGATCGGGATCGTGATCTGGAAGAACGTGCGGATGGGGCCCGCGCCGTCCATCTTCGCCGCCTCGTAGATCGAGTTCGGGATCGCCTGCAGACCGGCCAGATAGATGATCATGTTGTAGCCGGTCCACTGCCAGGTCATCAGCAGCGCGATGACCAGCTTGATCAGCCACGGGTTGCTCAGCCAGGGAACCGGCGAGATGCCGACCATGCCCAGGATCGCGTTGACCAGACCGAAGTTGTTGCTGAACACCGCGCCGAAGAAGATCGCCACGGCGACGATCGAGGTGACGTTCGGGACGTACAGGGCGATGCGGTAGAAGCCCTTGAACCGGCGCACCGAGTGCAGCAGCGTCGCCAGCATCAGGGCGCCGAAGAGGGTGGGCACGGTGGACAGCACCCAGATCACCAGCGTGTTGCGGATCGACATCCAGAAGACCGGGTCGTCCCACAGGAACGTGAACTGCTGCAGGCCCACGAACTGCATGGTGCCCATGCCGTCCCAGCGCTGGAAGGCCAGGTACAGCGAGTAGAAGACGGGGAAGAAGGAGAACGCGGCGAAGATCAGGTAGAACGGCGAGATCGCCAGGTACTGCCGCCAGTACGACAGCGGCCCGCGCCGCCTGGGCCGAGCGGAGCCCGCGGGCGCTGTGCGCCGCGGGCGGAACCGGGCCGGGACCGGCCCGCCGAGGCGCTGCGGCACCTCGGCGGAACCGGTGACCGGAGGGGACGACACCTCAGCTCACCCCCTGCCGGCGGGCGATCTGCTTGGCCTGGCTGACCGCGTCCTTCCAGGCGTCGTCGGGCTTCTTGCCCTTGGCCTCGATGTTGGTCAGTTCCGTCTTGTAGGGGGCCATGACAGCGGCGTCGGCCGGGGCCTCGTACGCGATCGGCACCGCCTTGGCGGCCGGCCCGAAGACGTCGATGATCTTCTGTCCGCCGAAGAAGGCGTCGGGGCCCGTCATGGCCGGCATGGTGTAGGCGGCCGGGGCGGCGGGGAAGATGGCGGCGTCGGTGAAGCCACGGGCGTCGTTGGCGGGGCTGAGGATCCAGCTGATGATCTTGAACGCCTCTTCGGGGTTGCGGCACTGCCTGGGCAGGGCCAGATAGGAGCCGCCCTGGTTGGCCGGTCCGACGGGCATCGGGCACACCCGCCACTTGCCCTTGGTCTGCGGGGCAGCCTGCTCGATGTCCAGCGCGTGCCAGGCCGCGCCGAGCTCGGTGAGGAGGGTCTTGCCGACGGCGGCGTTCCAGGTGTTGTCGTTGATCTTGGCGTCGAGGCCCAGGGTGTAGGGGCGCACCGACGTGGTCCATGCGGCCCGGATGTGGTCCTGGTCGCCGATGAAGTGGTTGTTCTTGTCGATGAACCGCTGGGTGCCCTGGCCGACGGTCATGTCGAACATGGAGCCGATGTTGTTGACCAGATAGGTGCCGGGGTTCTTCTTCTGCAGTTCGGTACCGAGCTGGAAGTAGTCCTCCCAGGTCTTGACCAGGGCGGCGACCTTGCCGGGGTCGGTGGGCACCCCGGCCCTGGCGAAGAAGTCCTCGCGGTAGAACAGCGCGGTGGGGCCGATGTCGATCGGGAACCCTATCTGCTTGCCGTCCTTGGTCTGGGCGAGCTTGGTCTTCCAGTCCAGGTACTGGGACGAGATCTTCTTGAAGCCGAGGTCGTTCAGGTCGAGGAAGCGGTCGCCGTTGGGCAGGAAGGACGCGATGTCCTCGCCCTTGATGCCGGTGATGTCGGGTACGGAGGTGCCTGCCGCGATGGTGGTGGTGAGCTTCTGCTTGAAGTCGCCGCCGATGGAGGCGGAGGTGAGCTTGACCGTGCTGCCGAAGTGGGTCTTCGCCTCCGCGACCACGTTGTCGCTGAGCGCGCCGCCCCAGTACCACAAGGTGAGGTCCTTGCCGTTCTTGGTGCTGCCCGAGCCCGAGCTGCCGCCGCATGCGACGGTCAGGCCGGAGGCGGCCGCGGTGAGCGCGGCGGCCTGGAGGAAGCCTCTACGAGAAAGGTCCACGGGTCACTCCTGTTGTTCCTGTTCGACGTGGAGAGGGGTTCGAGGGGGTACTGCAGCCGTTCTCAGGCGTGGGGGCCGACGGACGTGTGGGCGGGCGGGGTGACGGGGGCGTGCCGCACGGGCGGTCCGGGGTCGGCCGGGATCCGGTCGGCCAGGAAGCCGTACGCGCGCCGCAGTTCGGGGTCCTTCAGCGACCGCCACCAGCGGTCGACGCCGTACCAGCCGGGAGCGGCGAGCGCCCCGCCGTGGTGCCGGACCGACAGCCCGGCCGCGAGGACGGCGAACCGCAGCCGTTCCTCCAGGGGCCAGCCGCCGAGCGAGGCCGCGACGAAGCTCGCGCCGAAGACGTCGCCGGCGCCGGTGGCGTCCAGTACGTCGACGTCGAGGGCCGGGACCTCGGCGTACTCGCCGGTCGTCTGGTCGACGGCCACCGCGCCGTCCCCGCCTCGGGTGACCACGGCCACCGGCACCAGCTCCGAGAGCGTGCCGAGCGCGGCGACCGCGCTGTCGGTACGGGTGTAGGCCATCGCCTCGGTCTCGTTGGGGAGGAAGGCGTGGCACAGCTTCAGCTGGTCGAGGAGGTCGGCGGACCACTCCTGGGTGGGGTCCCAGCCGACGTCGGCGTAGATCTGGGTGCCGTTCGCGGTGGCCTTGGCGAGCCAGGTGCGGGGCTCGGCCTCGATGTGCACGAGGGCGGTGCGCGCCTCGGGCGGGTCGCCCATCAGCGTGTCCTGCGAGTACGGGGGTTCCTGGCCGTGGGTGACGAGGGCCCGGTCGTGGCCGGTGGCGAGCGAGACGGTGACGGGGGTGGGCCAGCCGTCCGCGGTGCGGGAGAGCGAGAGGTCGATGTCCTCCTGGTCGCACAGGACGTCACGGCAGTACTCGCCGTAGAAGTCGTCGCCGAAGACCGTGGCCAGCGAGGTGCTGAGGCCGAACCGGGACGCGGCCACCGCGAGGTTCGCGATGCCGCCGGGGCCGCAGCCCATCCCGCCCGTCCAGATCTCCTCGCCCGGCGTCGGCGGCTTCCCGAGCCCGGTGAGGACGAGATCGTAGAAGAGCAGCCCGGTGAGGAGCACGTCGGGCCTGTCGTCGTCCACGCGAAACAGCCTCTCGTCAAAACTCGTCATTTTCGATGACCGGAATCGTGCGCTGATCCACGAGATTGGTCAATACCCGAGCAGAACTGAGCATGGATTTGATTGAAGATGACGAGTAGTGTTCACGCCGTGCTGGCAGAACGACGACACCAACTCATCCTGCGGGCCCTGCGCTCCGGCGGGCCCGCGGCTGTGACCGACCTCTCCGAGCAGCTGGGTGTGAGCCCCGCCACGATCAGGCGCGACCTGGTCAAGCTGGAGGAGGACGGCCTGCTCACCCGTGTGCACGGCGGCGCCGTCGTGGAGGAGGGCGACCAGCCCTTCGCCGAGGTCGCCGAGGTGCGGGTGTCCGAGAAGGACGCCATAGCCGCGCGGGCCGCCGCGATGGTCGCCGACGGCCAGTCGGTGCTGCTCGACATCGGCACCACCGCCTTCCGGCTCGCCCGTCAGCTGCACGGCCGCCGCCTCACGGTGATCACCAGCAATCTGGTGGTCTACGAGGAGCTCGCCGACGACGAGGGCATCGAGCTGGTGCTGCTCGGCGGCATGGTCCGCCGCGAGTACCGCTCCCTGGTCGGCTTCCTCACCGAGGACAACCTGCGCCAGCTGCACGCCGACTGGCTCTTCCTCGGCACCAGTGGAGTGCGTCCGGGCGGGCAGGTGATGGACACGACGGTCGTCGAGGTGCCGGTCAAGCGCGCCATGATCAAGGCGAGCGACAAGGTCGTCCTCCTCGCCGACCAGGCGAAGTTCCCGGGCACGGGCATGGCGAAGGTCTGCGGTCCCCAGGACCTGGACGTGGTGGTGACGAACGCCCCGGTCGACCCGGCGACCCGCTCCTCCCTGGAGGAGGCGGGCGTCGAGGTGGTCGTGGCAGGAAAGGTGCAAGGGTGAAGCTGACGATTCTGGGCGGCGGAGGGTTCCGCGTGCCGCTCGTGTACGGGGCCCTGCTGGGCGACCGCGGCGAGGGCAGGGTCACCGAGGTCGTCCTGCACGACCTGGACGCGGGCCGGCTGTCCGCGGTGACCCGCGTCCTCGCCGAGCAGGCCGCCCCCGTCGAGGACGCGCCGACGGTGACGGCCACGACCGACCTGGACGAGGCCCTGCGCGGCGCCGACTTCGTCTTCTCCGCGATCCGCGTCGGGGGCCTGGAGGGCAGGGCGAACGACGAACGCGTCGCCCTGGCCGAGGGCGTCCTCGGCCAGGAGACGGTCGGCGCCGGCGGCATCGCCTACGGCCTGCGCACGGTCCCCGTCGCCGTCGACATCGCCCGGCGGGTGGCCCGGCTCGCCCCGGACGCCTGGGTCATCAACTTCACCAACCCGGCCGGCCTGGTCACCGAGGCCATGTCCCGCCACCTCGGCGACCGCGTCATCGGCATCTGCGACTCGCCGGTCGGCCTCGGCCGCCGTATCGCCCGGGTGCTCGGCGGGAACCCGAAGGAGGCCTGGATCGACTACGTCGGCCTCAACCACCTCGGCTGGGTGCGCGGCCTGCACATCGCGGGCCGCGACGAGCTGCCGCGGCTGCTCGCCGACCCCGACCTGCTCGGCTCCTTCGAGGAGGGCAAGCTCTTCGGCGTCGACTGGCTGCAGTCCCTCGGCGCGATCCCGAACGAATACCTGCACTACTACTACTTCAACCGCGAGGCCGTCCGCGCCTACCAGCAGGCCGAGAAGACCCGCGGCGCCTTCCTGCGCGACCAGCAGGCCCACTTCTACGAGGAGATGCGCGACCCCGGCGCCCACGCCCTCGCCGCCTGGGACCGCACGCGCGCCGAGCGCGAGGCGACGTACATGGCCGAGAACCGCGAGAGTGCCGGCGCCGGCGAACGCGACGCCGACGACCTCTCCGGCGGCTACGAGAAGGTCGCCCTCGCCCTGATGCGGGCCATCGCCCGCGACGAACGCACCACCCTGATCCTCAACGTCCGCAACCGCAGCACCCTCTCGGTGCTCGACACCGAGGCCGTCATCGAGGTCCCCTGCCTGGTCGACGCCAACGGCGCGCACCCGGTCGCCGTCGCCCCGCTGCCCGAGCACGCCACCGGCCTGGTCTGCGCCGTGAAGGCCGTCGAGCGCGAGGTCCTCGCCGCCGCCGAGTCCGGCTCCCGCACCACGGCCGTGAAGGCCTTCGCGCTGCATCCGCTGGTCGACTCCGTGAACGTGGCCCGACGGCTGGTCGAGGGGTACACGGATGTTCACCCGGGCCTTTCCTACCTGAAGTAAGCTCCCGGCGGAAAGCGCTTTCTCGCACCTTGCGCCCTCGCCGCCCTCTCTCTGGAGACCTCTCATGCACGACGAACGCCGCCGGATCGAGGAGCGCGCCGAGCGCCTCCACAACCAGCGCATCAAGACCGCGATCTACGCGGCCACCGTCCCCCTGACGGTCGAGGCCTGGCAGGCGCCGGGCGAGCCGGTCCCCTTCGAGGAGGCCGCGGCAGCCGCGTACGAGCCCTTCGCGATGGGCACCCCGTGGGGCCCGCCCTGGGGCACGACCTGGTTCCGGATGCGCGGGCAGGTGCCCGCCGACTGGGCCGGTAGGCGCGTCGAGACGGTCATCGACCTCGGCTTCGTCGGCGACTGGCCGGGCAACCAGGCCGAGGCGCTGGTGCACCTCACCGACGGGACGCCGCTGAAGGCGGTCAACCCGCTCAACCAGTACGTGCCGATCGCCAACCCGGCCACGGGCGGCGAGGAGATCGACTACCTGGTCGAGGCGGCCTCGAACCCGGACATCCTGGCGAACAACTTCGCCGAGCCCACCCCTCTGGGGGACGTCCTGACGGCGGGCGACAAGCCGCTGTACACCTTCCGGCGCGCCGACCTCGCCGTCCTCGACGAGGAGGTCTTCCACCTCGACCTCGACTTCCAGGTGCTGCGCGAGCTCATGGTCCACCTCGGCGAGCACGAGCCGCGCCGCCACGAGATCCTGCACGCCCTGGACCGGGCCATGGACGTCCTGGACCTGGACGACGTCGCGGGCAGCGCCGCCGCCGTCCGGGAGGTGCTCGCGCCCGTCCTCGCCAAGCCCGCGCACGCCAGTGCCCACACCGTCTCCGGTGTCGGACACGCGCACATCGACTCCGCCTGGCTGTGGCCCATCCGTGAGACCAAGCGCAAGACGTCCCGCACCTTCTCCAACGTCACCGCGCTCGCCGACGAGTACGACGACTTCATCTTCGCCTGCTCCCAGGCCCAGCAGTACGAGTGGGTGCGCGACAACTACCCCAAGGTCTGGGCGCGCATCCAGGAGTCCGTGAAGAAGGGCCAGTGGGCGCCGGTCGGCGGCATGTGGGTCGAGTCCGACGGCAACCTGCCCGGCGGCGAGGCGATCGCCCGCCAGCTCGTCCACGGCAAGCGGTTCTTCATCGAGCACTTCGGCATCGAGACCAAGGGCGTCTGGCTGCCGGACTCCTTCGGGTACAACGCGGCCTACCCGCAGCTCGCCAAGCTCGCCGGCAACGAGTGGTTCCTGACCCAGAAGATCTCCTGGAACCAGACCAACAAGTTCCCCCACCACACCTTCTGGTGGGAGGGCATCGACGGCACCCGCATCTTCACCCACTTCCCGCCGGTCGACACCTACAACGCCCGCTTCAGCGGCGAGGAGATGGACCGCGCGGTCCGCAACTACGCCGAGAAGGGCGCCGGTACGCGCTCCCTGGCCCCCTTCGGCTGGGGCGACGGCGGTGGCGGTCCCACCCGCGAGATCATGGAACGCGCGCGCAGGCTCGCCGACCTGGAGGGCTCGCCGAAGGTCGTCGTCGAGCACCCGGACGAGTTCTTCGCCAAGGCCCGCGAGGAGTACCCGGACGCCCCGGTCTGGAACGGCGAGCTCTACCTGGAGCTGCACCGCGCCACCTACACCTCCCAGGCCCGCACCAAGCAGGGCAACCGCCGCAGCGAACACAAGCTCCGCGAGGCCGAGTTGTGGTCGACGACGGCCGCACTGCACGCGCCGGGCTACTCCTACCCGTACGAGAAGCTGGACCGGCTGTGGAAGACGGTCCTGCTCCACCAGTTCCACGACATCCTGCCGGGCTCCTCGATCGCCTGGGTGCACCGCGAGGCGGAGGCCGAATACGCCCGTGTGGCAAAGGAGTTGGAGGAGCTGACGGCCGAGGCGGTCGCCGCGCTGGGCGGCGGCGCGGCACGGGTCTTCAACACCAGCCCCTTCGACCGGGCCGAGGTCGTGCGCACGGCCGAGGGCGTCCCGGCGTACGTCGAGGTGCCGGCGAGCGGCAGCGCTCCGCTCGCGGCCGCCGAGCCGCCGCAGCCGGTGACGGTGGCCGGACGGGTCCTCGACAACGGCCTGGTCCGCGTCGAGGTGGCCGAGGACGGCACGCTGGCGTCCGTACGGGATCTGCGGGCCGACCGCGAGGTCCTCGCCGACCAGGGCAACCTGCTGCGTCTGCACACCGACCTCCCGAACTACTGGGACGCCTGGGACATCGACAAGCACTACAAGAACCGCTACACGGACCTGCTGGACGCCGACTCGGTCACGGTCGTCGAACAGGACCCGCTGCTCGGCGCGATCCGCGTGGAGCGCAGCTTCGGCAAGGGATCCAGGCTCACCCAGACGATCACCCTGCGCGCCGGAAGTCCTCGTATCGACTTCGAGACCGACATCGACTGGCACGAGGCCGAGAAGATCCTCAAGGCCGGCTTCCCGGTGGACATCCGCGCCCCGCACTCCTCCGCCGAGATCCAGTTCGGCCACATCCAGCGGCCCACGCACACCAACACCAGCTGGGAGGCGGCCCGTTTCGAGGTCTCCGGCCACCGCTGGGTGCACATCGCCGAGCCCGGCTACGGCGTCGCCGTCATCAACGACTCGACCTACGGCCACGACGTCTCCCGCACGGTCCGCGAGGACGGCGGTACGACGACCCGCGTCAGCCTCAGCCTGGTCCGAGCCCCGCGCATCCCGGACCCGGAGGCCGACCAGGGCCGCCACCGCTTCGTCTACTCCCTCCTGCCCGGAGCGAGCATCGAGGACGCGGTCGCGGAGGGCTACGCCCTCAACCTCCCCCTCCGGGTGGCGGATTCGGCGGGCGCGCCGGAGCCGGTCGTCTCGGTGGACGGCGAGGGTGTGACGGTCGAGGCCGTGAAGCTGGCCGACGACGAGTCCGGCGACGTGGTCGTCCGGCTCTACGAGTCCCGCGGCGGCCGCGCCCAGGGCGTCCTGCGCACCGGCTTCCCGCTGGCCGGCGCCCAGGTCACCGACCTGCTGGAGCGCCCGCTGCAGGACGCGGAGCTCGTCGAGGGAGCCGTCCCGGTCTCGCTGCGCCCCTTCCAGATCCTGACGCTCCGGCTGCGGAGGGGCTGACGCATGGCCATGCAGCCCTGGTTCACCGACGCCAAGCTGGGGATCTTCATCCACTGGGGCATCTACGCCGTCGACGGCGTCCAGGAGTCCTGGTCGTTCTACGACGACATCGTGCCGCACGACCGGTACATGTCCCAGCTGGAGCGCTTCACCGGCGCCAGGTACGACCCGAAGGCGTGGGCGGACCTGTTCGCCCGCGCCGGGGCGAAGTACGCGGTCCTGACCTCCCGTCACCACGACGGCGTGGCCCTGTGGGACACGGAGTTCGGCGACCTGGGCCTCGGCAAGGACTACCTCGGCCCCTACGCCGAGGCCCTGCGCGAGAAGGAACTCAAGGTCGGCTTCTACTACTCCCACTCCGACTGGAACCACCCCGACTACGCCTCCACGCGCAAGCCGGGCCGCCCGCCGGAACAGGAGGACAACCGCTACTCGGAGGTCGCCGCCGAGGACGAGGACCTGGACGCCTGGGAGCGGTTCATCGCCTACCGCGACGGCCAGATCCGCGAGCTGGCCTCCCGCTACCGCCCCGACCTGATGTGGTTCGACGGCGAGTGGGACCGCAGCGAGGAGCAGTGGCGCATCCCCGAACTCGCCGCACTCATCCGCTCGTACGTCCCCGACGTCGTCTTCAACGCCCGCATGCTCAGCGAGGGCGACTACGCGACGCCGGAGCAGGGCGCCCCCATCGTGCCGCCGGACGGCCCCTGGGAGCTGTGCCTGACGATCAACGACTCGTGGGGTTACCAGCACCACGACCACAACCACAAGTCGCTCGCCCAGCTGATCCGCTACTTCACGGAGACGATCGGCGGCGGCGGGAATCTCCTGCTGGACGTCGGCCCGATGGAGGACGGCACCATCCCGCAGCCGCAGGTCGAACGGCTGGAAGGGCTGGGGGAGTGGATCCGCAGGCACGCGGCGGCGGTGTACGGAACGGTGCGCGGCCTCCCGGCCGGGCACCACTACGGCCCCAGCACCCTCTCCGCCGACCGCCGCACCCTCTACCTCACCCTGTTCGACATCCCCCGCGCCGAGACCGGCGTCCGGGGCCTGGCGACGGAGGTCCGCAGGGTCACCGTCCTCGGCACCGGCACGGAACTCGGTCACCGGGTGGTCGGCGGTCTGCACGACGCGGTGGGCGTGCTGTGGATCGACCCGCCGACCGAGGCCGACCTCGATCCGTATGCGACCGTGCTCGCCGTCGAGTTGGAGGGGGAGCTGGAGCTGTACCGGGGCTCGGGCCGTTTCTGAGCCCCGCTCACATATAGCCGTCCCGGTTCTCGTCGCGCTGCTGCTTCCGGGCTTCCCGCCGTCCTTGTACGAGTTCGGTCAGGGGAGCCCGGAGCGCGTAGATACCGACGAGGGCCCCCGCGATGCCCGCCGCCGTGTAGAGCCAGTTCCGCATCGCGGAGAAGCGGTGCGACCAGGTGTTGTACACCTTCAGATGGACGCTGATCGGTGGGTCGAGGGTCTCCAGGGCACGGTTCGTATTGCCCTGGTAGGTGATGACGGTGAGAGCGAGGTCGTAGTCGCCAGGCTCGTCTGCCGACACGCTCCACTGCCACTGGGCGTTCTCGCCCGGCGCGACGATGGGCTGCTTCTCCGGGCCGTGCAACACCGTCTTCACCTCCGGGTCGTCCGCCGACAGCCCGGCGCCCTGCCATCCGCCCACCCGGAGGACCCGGGTCTCCAGTGCGGCCTGCGCGGCGCGGCGCGACGACTTCTCGCCGCGCGCGGTGAGGACGACGGCATAGGTCAGCCGGCCGCCCACGGACATCGAGATGTCCGGGGTGTAGGTGAGAGACCCGTCGAAGAGGTGTTTGCGGTCGTTGCGGATCGAGGCCTCCAAGGCGGCCTGGCCGAGCCCCGCCCCCGAGCCCGACTCGCGGGGCACCCCGCCGCACGCGGCGAGGCCGAGCGTGAGGAGGAGTAACAGACACCAGGCGGCCGCGATCCTCGTCCTCACGCCTGCGCCGCCCCCGATTCCCGTCACGTCGAACCACGAGAAGGCCCCCGCGGCGGGACAAGATTCTTCCCGCCGCGGGGGCCGGGGCGCCAGCCCTTCTTCCAGCCTCCTCAATTGCTCCTCAGCCGGTGAACCCGGCCGTGATGGAGGTGAACTGCCAGTTGTTCTGGCTGATGCCCGAGCAGTTGCTCACCACGCCGCCGCCGGGGCACGGCCGGTCGCGGTTGACGGACCAGAAGGCGAGCCGGGCGATGTGGTGGCTGTTGGCCCAGTCCTTGATCTGGGTCCAGATCGCCGGGGTCGTGGTCTCCTGCTGGTCGGACAGGCCGTTCATGCCGGAGATGCCGATGTGGGAGTAGGCGGTGGCGTCGTCCCAGCCGAAGGTCGACTTCAGCTTGGCCTTCAGGCCCTCCGCCGCGTTGACGGTGTTGCCGTACATGTCGGAGCCGCCACCGAAGTCGAACGGCATGATCGTGAAGACGTCGATGTTCGCGCCGAGCGACTGCGCCTGCTCGATGAGCCGGTTGCCGTAGTACGTCGGGCCGGTCGTCGAGGTGCCGAAGGTGACGATGGTCTTCAGGCCGGGGTTGTTGGCCTTGACCGTCTTCAGGGCGGTGAGGATCTTCGCCTGGACGGCCTCGTTCTCGAACTCGTCGGAGTTCTCGATGTCCATGTCGATCGCCTTGAGCGAGTACGCGTCGATCACCTTCTGCAGGGCCCCGGCGAGCGCGCTCGCGGAGGAGCAGTTGGCGCCGAGCTTGCTGCCCTGCCAGCCGCCGAACGACGGCACGATGTCACCGCCGGCCGAGCGGATGGCGTTGATCGTGGACTGGTCGGCCCCGCCGGTCAGTGGCCGGCTGCCGTCCCAGGCCGGCGTGCAGCCGCCGGAGTCCAGCACGAAGGCCATCGTGAACCACTTGATGCCGGTCGCGCTCATCACCGTCGAGGGGCTCGGCGGGTCGCCCCAGCCCTCGTACAGATAGGGCGCGGCCTGCTTGAATCCGGTGCCGCCACCGCCGCCCGCATCCGTGGTGACGGAGACGGAGTTGGAGGCCCCGGAGGTGTTCCCGGCCGCGTCCCGCGCCTTGACGGTGAAGGTGTACGACGTGCTCGGCGAGAGCCCGCTGACCGTGGCGGTCGTACCGGAGACGCTGAGGACGTTGTTCGAGCCGCTGTAGATGTCGTACGCCGTGACGCCGACGTTGTCCGTCGAGGCGTTCCACTGCAGCGACACGCTCGACGAGGTCTTGCCGGTGGAGGTCAGCCCGGTCGGCGCGGTCGGCGCCTGGGTGTCCGAGCCGCCGCCCCCGCCGCCGGGGCCGTCGAGGCTGATGTCGTCGGCGTAGTAGGTGCCTTGGGCGTACCAGCCGTGGACGTAGATCGTGGCGCTGGTCTGCGAGGCGCCCGTGGTGAACGAGACGGACAGCTGGCTGTACGCCGACGGGGACGTCGTCCAGTTCGACGCGCCGCCGGTCACGCCCAGGTAGACGTAACTGCCACGCACCCAACCGGTGAGGTTGTACGTCGTGTTGGGCTGCACGGAGACGGTCTGGGTGCACTGAGCGTTGTCGCTGTCGGTCACCGCCCCCTGCAGTGCCTTGGAGCCGCCGTGCACGGGTGAGGAGACGACCGAACCGAGGTTGCCGGTGCAGGTCCAGGGGGAGAGGCTGCCCGACTCGAAGCCGGGATTGGTCAGGATGTTGGCCGCTTGGGCCGTACCGGGAAGAGCGATGGCTCCGGCGAGCGCGAGAGCAGCGGAGCCGAGCAGAGCAAGAAGCCGACGTCTGTGACGTCCGAGTGTGTTGCGCACGCGATCTCCCTGGGGAATGGGGGTGTTCGGGAGTGCACAGGGATGCAGAGAACTGCGCAACACAAGTTGGTATGGACCAATCTCGCTGTCAATACCTGACGCGGAATTGGTCCATACCGGTGAGCTTCTTCCAAGGTGCCGATCTAGAGCGGCAGGACCTGAGCCGAAACCTCGACGGAGTCGACAGGTGCAGGCACGGCCGGCAACAGAGGCTCCGCCTCGACCCTCTGCTGCGGCAGCGAAACCGCCCGCAGCGGCCGCGGACCCGACACCACCGTGTAGTCCTGCCCCAGGAACGGTGGAGCCATCTCCCCCGGGTCCTCCCCGAGAGCCAACTGCACAGCCGCCCAAGGGGCGTTGACCCCGCACAGCGACAGCTGGTGCAGGCCGCCCGCGGGCCGCGTGTTGACGTCCATCAACACCGGCTCGTCGCCGAACATCCGGAACTGGATGTTGGACAGATAGTGCAGCCCGAACCCCTCCGCGATCCGCCGCGCCGGCTCCAGCCACTGCTCGTGCAGCGTGAACCCGCGCCGGCGCCCGTTCTTGGTGCGCCCGATCGCCAGCCGCACCCGGTTGTCAGGACCGGTGAGGCAGTCCACCGACACCTCCGGCTGCTCCAGACGCGGCATCACCAGCCAGTCGACGGGCTCGTCGGCCTGCCGCAGCGCCTCCACGACCAGATCCAGCGGGACATGCGGGCCCGGGAAACCGTTGAGATGAAGGAGCGAGAAGGGGGCGCGCGTGATCACACGGAAGCCCACTCCGCCCGCGCCGGACGCGGGCTTGAAGCACGCCTTGTGTCCGCCCGCCTCCAACTCCTCCACGGCGGCGACGAGTTCGGCCGCGGTCCGCACCCGCCACCACGGCGGCACGGGCACCCCGATCGCCTGGACCGCCTCGTACGCGATCACCTTGTCGTGGAAGACGGCCACCGCCTCCGGAGGCGGCGCCAGCAGCGCCGTACCGACCGCCTCGAAGTCGGCGCGGTGCGCCACGATCGCCGCCTGCTGCAGCCGGGGCACGAACACGTCGATACCGCGCCGCTGGCACTGGTCCAGGGCGTACTCGACGTACGCGGCCGGGGACAGTCCCTCCGGCTCCAGCTCGGCGGTGTCGGCGGCGGCCAGCACGGGCGAGTCCGCGTCCCCGTGCGTCGCATGGATCTCCACGGCGCGATCGCTGGGATTTCGCCGCAGCTGATCCATGAAGAACACGTTCTCCGCGTACGTGCGGTTGAGCCAGACGCGTACGCGAGAGACCATGCAGGGCCGTCCTTTCACGGTTCGCGGGCACGGCTGAGCAGCCCGTGCCCGGGCAGGGGAGATGGAGGGTCACCAAACCGCCCTTGAACGAAGGGAAGGTCATGGCGGTGGTGTTGGGGCGATCATACGGCTTCCCGGAGGCCGCGCGTGCAACGTACGTGTTACGGATTCAACGATCTTGCGGCCTTGTCGGTGAGCCGGGAAATGTGTTCTCGTGGTCCCATCCGTGAGTCCGCGGGTGCACAGCGTGTACGGAGGGGGCGAAAGGTGACGTCGACGGCCGGTGGTGCCGGACAGCTGCTGGCCATCAGCGATCTGCACATCGGATACGCCGAGAACCGTGCCCTGGTCGAGGCGATGCGCCCCGAGTCGGACGACGACTGGCTGCTCGTGGCCGGCGACGTCTCGGAGAACGTGGCCGACATCCGCTGGGCCCTGAAGACGCTTGCGAGCCGTTTCCGCAAGGTGATCTGGGCGCCGGGCAACCACGAGCTGTGGACCCATCCGAAGGACCCCGTCACCCTGCGCGGCGTCGCCCGCTACGAGCACCTCGTCGCCATGTGCCGCGAACTCGGCGTGACGACACCCGAGGACCCCTACCCGGTGTGGGAGGGCCAGGGCGGCCCGGTGGCTGTCGCACCGCTCTTCCTCCTCTACGACTACTCGTTCCTGCCGGCCGGCTGCACCACCAAGGAGCAGGGCCTCGAGTACGCGCACGGCACCGGCATCGTGTGCAACGACGAGTACCTGCTGCACCCCGACCCCTACCCGAGCCGTGAAGCCTGGTGCCGGGCCCGGGTCGCCGAGACCGAGGTCAGGCTCGCCGCGCTCCCCGCCGACCTGCCCACCGTCCTGGTCAACCACTACCCGCTGGACCGGCACCCCTGCGACGTCCTGTGGCACCCGGAGTTCGCCATGTGGTGCGGCACCGAACTGACCGCCGACTGGCACCGCCGCTTCCGCGTCGAGACCATGGTGTACGGGCATCTCCACATCCCGCGGACCACCTGGCACGAGGGTGTCCGCTTCGAGGAGGTGTCCGTCGGCTACCCCCGCGAATGGCGCAAGCGGCCGCAGCCGCCGGGGAGACTGCGCCGCGTGCTGCCGAAGGAGGTCGGGGTCCGGTGATCGAGGAGCTGCTGCCGGACCAGGTGGTGGCCGTGGAGGTGCACGGCGACGACGGGAGCGAGCCCGCGCCGCTGTACCCCGAGGAGGCCAGGGTCGTGGCGCAGGCGGTGCACAAGCGCCGCCGCGAGTTCGCCCTCGTACGCGCCTGCGCGCGCCGCGCCATGGAGAAGCTCGGCGTGCCCGCGCAGCCCCTGCTGCCCGGCGAACGCGGCGCACCGGGCTGGCCGCCCGGCCTGGTCGGCAGCATGACCCACTGCGACGGCTACTGCGCCGCCGCCCTGGTCCGCGCCACCGACCTGGCCTCCGTCGGCATCGACGCCGAACCCCACCGGCCGCTCCCGGAGGGCGTCCTGGACGCGGTGGCCCTGCCCGCCGAGGCGGCCAGGCTGCGCCGACTGGCCGTGCGGCACCCCGAGGTCCACTGGGACCGGCTGCTGTTCAGCGCCAAGGAATCGGTCTACAAGGCATGGTTCCCCCTCACCGGACTGTGGCTGGAGTTCAGCGAGGCCGACATCGAGGTCTTCGTCGACCCCGACGAGCGGCTGCACGGCGGCTTCCGCGCCGAACTCCTCGTCCCCGGCCCGCTGGTCGGCGGTCGCAGGCTCGGCGGCTTCGAGGGCCGGTGGACCGTCCAGCGGGGGCTGGTGGCGACGGCGATCAGCGTGCCGCACACCCACTGAACCCCCGCCCGGCGGCCGCCGGCCGTCACGGCTCCGGGCACCAGCTCTGCAGCAGTCGGAAGAACTCCTCCTCGTTGCCCGCCAGTCCCGCGGCCGCCAGCGCCTGCTCCGCCTCGGCGAGCACGGCGGGCGGTACGACGGGTGGTCGCGGGGAGCCGGGAGGACCGTCGAACGCGGCTCGTACGGTGTGCAGGAGCCGCAGGTAGGCCTGTACGGCAGTGCGCTCGCGGTCGGTCAGTACGGCTGTGGGCATCTGTCGGCTCTCCCCGCGTCGGCATCGTCGGTCGCACCCCGCACAAGGGGGTGCAAGTCCAGCTTGCCGCCCGCCACTGACAATCGGGTCCGGGCATCTGTCGGTTCGCCCGCTTAGCGGAGGCGAAACCTCCTCGAAATCCCTTGTGGGAAAGCAGTTCTACGCTGGAGGACAAGGGCTTTCGGCCGCTTGTGCGCGGCCCTGGAACGGGGAGGCGAGTGCGTGGTCGACGTCCCACGACGGCGCTCGGTGCGCGCCGTACGACTGCGCCCGGTGGGCGACGGAGAACTCGAGTTGCAGTACCGCGTGGTGCACGGATACCGGCGCGCCTTCCGCATGGCCGGCGAGGGCCCGGCGCTGGTGCTCATCCACGGCATCGGCGACTCCTCCGCGACCTGGGCCGAGTTGATCCCCGACCTGGCCCGCACGCACACCGTGATCGCCCCCGACCTGCTCGGCCACGGCGCTTCGGACAAACCGCGCGCCGACTACTCGGTGGCCGCGTATGCGAACGGCGTGCGGGACCTGCTCACCACGCTCGGCATCGAGTCGGCGACGCTGGTCGGGCACTCGCTGGGCGGGGGCGTGGCCATGCAGTTCGCCTACCAGTTCCCCGAACGCACCGAGCGGCTCATCCTGGTGAGCGCGGGCGGGGTGGGACGCGAGGTCAATCCCGTGCTGCGGCTGGTCTCCCTGCCCGGCGCCCACCTGATGCTGTCCACCCTGCGGTTGCCGGGGATGCGGCTGCAAGTGGGGCTGGCGGCACGTCTGATGAAGCTCCTGGACACCGATCTCGGCCAGGACGCGCCCGAACTGCTCACCCTCGTCGACGCCCTGCCGGACGAGACCTCCCGCAACGCGTTCATCCGCACCCTGCGCGCGGTCGTGGACTGGCGTGGCCAGGTCGTCACCATGCTCGACCGGTGTTATCTCACCGAGGGCATGCCGACGATGCTGCTGTGGGGCGACCGGGACAGCGTGGTGCCGGTGCGGCACGCGTACGGGGCGCACGAGGCGATGCCGGGCAGCCGCCTCGAAATCTTCGAACAGGCCGGCCATTTCCCGTTCCACAGCGACCCCGCGCGGTTCGTGTCCCTCGTCGAGGAGTTCACGGCGACCACGCATCCGGCCGACTGGAGCCGGGAGCACTGGCGCGAACTCCTCGTCGGGGGGCGGCCGGGCACCACCGCGGGCCGGCCGGACACGGCCCGCAACCGCAAGGTGGAACGGGACCTGAGGGAGGCGAGCGAACGCAGTGCAACGTGACATGCCACCGCGGTACTCGCCCGAAGGGACGCCTCTGGGGCGCACCGCGGACGGCATCGGGTTCGGCGCCGGCCACTCCACCGAGACCCCGCGTGCCCGCAAGCTGTGGTGGCGCCTCAGGGACGTGCTGCGCCGACCGGTGAGGAACAGCACGCGTAGCCGGTGATGCGCGCACCCGTGCCGCGCATTCGCCGCTAGCCCTGCGGCCCCAGATACCCCAGCGACGCCTCGATCCGCCCCGCCAGATGATCGCGTTGCACCGGCCCCCGCACCCCCGAACCCGCCAGCCATGTACGGCACCTGCTGGCCAGCAGCAGGCCGAAGGACTCGGCCTCCTGCTCCTCGGCGAGGTCGAAACGGCTGCGGGCGGCCACCTTGCGGACGGTGTCCCGCAGGTCCGCGTCGTCGCTGAGCAGGCGGGCCGCGACCCGGGCGCCCTCGACGTGATGGCCGCAGTGGCCGGCCTTCATGTGCCACAGCTCGTGGCCGAGGATCACCAACTGGTGGTCCGGCGCGGTCCGTTCCTCGATCACGACGAGGTCCTGGTCGGTCATGTCGAGCCACAGCCCGCTCGCCGTGCCGGTCGGGAAGGCGGCCGTGCGGAAGTGCACCGGCCGGCCGCGCCGTCTGCTCATCGCCTCGCACAGCGCGCCGTACAGTTCCTCGGGCGGTGCAGGTGCGGCAAGGGTGAGCTCCGCGACCAGTTCGCCGCACAGGCGGCGCATGTCCCTTCCGATGCCCACAGCTCTCCCCAGGCTCACGACTCGGGCCGCTTGACGCTCTCCAGGAGCATGTCCAGCCACTCCGCGACCTTGTCGCGGTGCTGGTCGGTGGGCAGTTGTGCGGCCCGCCAGGCGATGCCGCGGACACCGTGGTCCTGCAGCAGCCGCTCCAGCGGGTCGTCGGCGGCCGCGGCCGCCTCCCGCTCGGCGAGCTTGTGCAGGAGTTCCTGCTCCGTGCTCTGCAGGGCGCCCGTGAGCGCCTCGGGGTCCTCTGCCGTGAGGAATCCGGCGTGCACTCGGAAGAAGCGCTGGATGGCGTCGCAGTGCTCCATGGTGGGGCGCCTGTCGCCGTTGATCAGGGCGCCCGCCTGCTGGCGCGACATGCCCGCGCCGTCGGCGATCTCCTGCTGGGTGTACTTGCGCCCGTTGGGCTTGAGCCGGGTGCGCCGCAGCAGGTCGAGCCGCTGCAGAAACCGCTCCTGCACATCGGGCTCCCCCGCGGGACGGCCGCTCAGCAGGGCTCTGACCACGGGTTCAGGGACCCCCGAGGCGGCGGACAGGCGGCCGGTGTCGAAGACCTCCGCGTGCGGCACGCCGAGCCGGTCGGCGAGCGCGGTGACGCGGGCGACGACGGCCGGCAGCGCAGCGGTCGTGGCCGTGGCCGTGGCGCCCGGCCCCTCGAAGCCATCCGTCACCGACAGCTCTCCTACGTTTCTCACAGGCTTCTCACAAGCGGTTGCCGTGAACCCGACGGAGATTACCGGGTAGTTCGAACTCACATCCAGGTGTCGCCACAACTGTGGCCAATTTCAGCCGTCAACAAGCATGAAATGCCACGATAGTTGACACGACTCGATCCGGGGCCGCAGGATCAAGGCGCCGCGTGAAGGCCGCAGAGGCAAGAGGGGTGACCTCCCGATGGCGTATCAGGCAGGAGGGCAGCGTCCGGCACCGCGGCCCGTCCCCGAGGGTCTCGAGGCCCAGGCGTATCTGCAGGACTACGCCGCCCTCCTGGAGGCCGTTCCCTTTCCGTCCGTCGTCCTCGACCACCGCTGGGACGTCGTTCTCTCGAACGATGCTTTCGCGTCACTTTTCCGTGAGGTGGGCCCGCATCCGACGGCGATGCCCGGCGACAACTTCCTCAGATTCGTGCTGTTCCACCCCGACGCGGGCACGGTCCTCGGCGAGCACGAGTCCAGCTGGTGCCTGCCCATGCTCGCGCACTTCGCGGCCGCCGTCGAGCGCTACGGCCACGACCACGGACTGCAGTCCATCCGCCGCGACATCGCCCAGGACCCGATCATGGAGGCCGCCTACCGGCAGGGCCTGCCGCACTGGATCCGCGCGGTCGGCGAACAGGCCGTGGCGCACGACGGCGCCGTACGCCCCCTGACGCACCCCGATCCGCGCTGGGGCGCCACCGACTGCCGCGTGGTGGACGAGACCCCGAGGACGCTGCAGGGCCTGGGGTACACACGTATGACGCTGGTGCTGCGGGAGACCCGCCCCGCCCGCCCCAGGGCCCGCAAGCCCCGGCATGCGGCGGCGCATCTGCGGGTGGTGCCGGCCCCCGAGGCCTGACCGCCACCGGGATCAGCGCGGGGAGACGACCAGCACGAGGGGGATGTCCCGGCAGGGGACCAGCCGCAGTCCGCGAAACCGTCCGGGCCGCGCCCGCTGCAGTACGGCGGCGAAATCCGGCCCCTTCGTGAGGGATCCCGCGAGATGGGCGGGGTCGGCGGAGGCGGTCACCCGCCCGCGGGCGTTCACCAGATGGGCCGGCCCGGGCAGTCGGCGCAGCATCGGCAGCACGGCCGCCTCGAAGTGCCGCAGATACACGTCCGCCGCGGCCACTCCGGCAAACCGCCCCGCCATCTCCACCGGCGCGGACAGCGTGAGGCTGTACTCGTCGGAGCAGAGATAGTCGACATACGGGCCGGCCACCGCACGCTCCCCGGTGTCGCGCGGCAGGGCGAACCAGGCCCAGTGCGTGTAGTCCGCGTACGCCGACTGCTCGGGATCGAGGTCCAGCAGCAGCGGCCGTACATCGCCGTCGGAGCCGCTCTGCCACCACTCCAGCCAGGCCGGTACGTCGGCCAGCAGCCCCGGCGCGGCGACGAAGCCGACGCCGGAGACCAACTCGTTGCGGGCCAGGCGCAGATGGAGTCCTGGGCGCAGTGCGGCGAGGTCGACGGTCGCGGGACGGCGGCCCTCGGCGGCCACCCGGGCCAGCAGCTGAGCGGTGTCGGTGCGGGTGGCGGCCACGGCGTCGAAAACGCTCTCCAGGGCGGAGCGGACCGCTGCCGCGACCTCGCGTGCCGTACCGGCTGCTGCCGTCGCGAGGCTCATGGGTGCCCTCCAGCGGACGGGGACCGGTCGCGACGCCTACAGGGCCAGGCGCAGCGCGACGAGCCGCGCCGTGGAGTCCTGGACGCACCGCTCGGCCAGTTCCCTGGCCGTTTCGTGGGCCCCATCCTGCACGGCCGAGATCACGGAGCGGTGACGGTCCGCCACCTCTTCACGATATGCGTCGTCCCCGAACACAAGACACAGCAGTGCGCCGATCTCGGTCTGCAGCGCGATCTGTTCCCGGGTGAGGCGGGCGGACTGCGCCGCGGCGGCCAGCTCCACATGGAAGCGGCCGTAGACGCGACTGCGGGCGGCCGCATCGACCGCCTGCGTCAACTCCTCGGCTGTCCGCCACAGTTGTACGAGGTCGTCCGGCTCCGTGCGCTCGGCGGCGAGCCGGGCCGCCATACCGGACAGGGCGGCCCAGTGGTCGCCGAGGTCGCGCAGCTCCTCGGTGCTCCAGCCGCGCAGCCGCACCTTGAGCCGCTCCTCTCCGGGGATCTCGGGCAGGGAGACGAATGAGCCGCCGCCGCGGCCCCGGCGGGTGGTGACAAGGCCCTGCTGGCGAAGGGCCATCAGCGCCTCGCGCAGGGTCACCGTGGACACGCCGAGCTGCCCGGCCAGCTCGCTCTCGCCGGGCAGCTGCTCACCGTCGGCGAGCAGGCCGAGCTCGATGGCGTCGCCGATGCGCCGGACGACCGCGTCGACCCGAGCCCGGTTGTCCACCGGGCTGAAGACGGCTCTGCGGGCGCCGCCGTTCATCTGCTGCTGCTTCACGGCCACCACCTGGTGCAGTGACTCAAGCTTTACCCTGAGGGCCTCTTGAGCTTTGAACTATGACTTCATATCTTTCCGTGCAACGTAGCAACGTACGAGAACGCCAGAAAGGTTCCCGTCCATGGAGGGAATTGCGATCCGGCTGCAGGATCTGCGGAAGTCGTTCGGGGAGACGACCGCCGTGGCCGGGATCGACCTGGAGATCCGGGACGGCGAGTTCTTCTCCATGCTCGGCCCCTCAGGCTCCGGCAAGACCACCGTCCTGCGCATGATCGCCGGATTCGAGATCCCCACCGCCGGCCGCATCGAACTCGCAGGCCAGGAGGTCACCGGCCTCGCTCCCTTCGAGCGGGACGTGCACACCGTCTTCCAGGACTACGCCCTGTTCCCGCACATGACCGTCGAGCAGAACGTCGCCTACGCCCTCAAGGTCCGCAAGGTGCCCAAGCCCGAACGCCTCGTCCGCGCCCGCAAGGCCCTCGCCGGGGTCCGCCTCGAAGGCTTCGGCAAGCGGCGCCCCGCCCAGCTCTCCGGCGGCCAGCGCCAGCGCGTCGCCCTCGCCCGCGCCCTCGTCGGCCGCCCCCGCGTGCTGCTCCTCGACGAACCCCTCGGCGCCCTCGACCTCAAACTGCGCGAGCAGATGCAGGTCGAGCTCAAGGAGCTCCAGCGCGAGGTCGGCATCACCTTCGTCTTCGTCACCCACGACCAGCAGGAGGCCCTGACGATGAGCGACCGCATCGCCGTCTTCGACCAGGGCCGCATCCAGCAGGTCGGCACCCCCGCCGAGATCTACGAACGCCCAGCGACCCCCTTCGTCGCCTCCTTCGTCGGCATCTCCAACCTGCTCGAGGGCGAGTCCGCGCAGCGCGTCGTCGGCACGCCCGGCATCTACAGCATCCGCCCCGAGAAGATCCGCGTCCTCAAGGAGTCCGCGGAGGCCGACCAGCCGGACCACGCCACCGCCACCGGCACCCTAGCCGACGTCGGCTAACAAGGCGAAGC
>NZ_JBFBBE010000037.1:0-49817 GCF_040682555.1 Streptomyces sp. NPDC051172 | reverse complement strand
TCTCCTGCGTCTGAATCTGGTGCGGGGGGGGCGCATCCAGTCCGTAATCCGCATCGACCACTGGATCTTGCGGTTTTTTTTTCTCAGGGGCTCCCGCCACCCGCTTCCTCGTCGACCTCGACGCCGGCGGCCGCCTCACCGCACTCCAGCAGAACCTGGAGACCTCCGCCGAGGACGTCGCCGCCTACCGCGGCACCCGGGTGCGACTGCAATGGCACCACCGCCACACCGTCCAGGTCCCCGACGCCCGCTGAAGCCCCTTGTCCCGTAGGGAGAACGTCGTGCGCCCCACCCGAACCCTCCAGGTCGCGGCCTGCGCCGCCGCACTGCTCCTCGCCGCCACCGCCTGCGGCTCCTCCGGCAACGGCGGCGGCTCCGCGGCCACCGGCCTCAACCCCCCGGACCTCAAGGCCCCCACCAAGCTCGGCAGGACCGAGGGCAAGGTCAACCTGATCGCCTGGGCCGGCTATGTCGAGAACGGCTCCAACGACCCCAAGGTCGACTGGGTCACCCCCTTCGAGAAACAGACCGGCTGTCAGGTCGACTCCAAGGTCGCGGCCAGCTCCGACGAGATGGTCAAACTGATGAAGACCGGCGAGTACGACGCCGTCTCCGCCTCCGGCGACGCCTCCCTGCGCCTGATCGCCTCCGGCGACGCGGCACCCGTCAACACCAAGCTGGTACCGAACTACAAGGACATCTTCAGCGGCCTGAAGAACGGCAGCTGGAACTCGGTCAAGGGCCAGATGTACGGCATCCCGCACGGCCGCGGCGCCAACCTGCTGATGTACAACACGCAGAAGGTCACGCCGGCGCCGACCTCCTGGGCCGCCGTCTTCGACGACGCCGCCAAGTACAAGGGCCACGTCACCGCGTACGACTCGCCGATCTACATCGCCGACGCCGCCCTGTATCTCAAGGCCACCAAGCCCGAGTTGAAGATCAGGAACCCGTACGCGCTCGACCAGAAGCAGTTCGACGCCGCCGTCGCCCTGCTGAAGAAGCAGAACGGCAGCATAGGCGAGTACTGGAGCGACTATCTGAAGGAGATCTCCGCCTTCAAGAGCGGCGACTCCGTCGTCGGCGCCACCTGGCAGGTCATCGCCAACCTCGCCGCCGGCGAGGGCGCGAAGGTCAAGGCCTTCGTGCCCAAGGAGGGTTCGACCGGCTGGTCCGACACCTGGATGGTCTCGGCCAAGGCCAAGCACCCCAACTGCGCCTACAAATGGCTCGACTGGATCATCTCCCCGAAGGTCAACGCCCAAGTCGCCGAGTACTTCGGCGAGGCCCCCGCCAACTCCAAGGCCTGCGACCTGACCAGCGACAAGAACTTCTGCACGACGTTCCACGCCGCCGACGAGAGCTACTGGAAGAACATCGCCTTCTGGAACACGCCCATCGAGCAGTGCCTGGACGGCCGGACCGACGTCAAGTGCGTGCCCTACGCAAAGTGGGTCCAGGCCTGGACCGAGATCAAGGGCTGAGGCATGGCAGTACTGACCCGGACCGCCGGGGTGCTGCACCGGCGCCCCCGCCTCCGGCTGACCCTGCTGCTGACGGCGCCGCTGCTGTGGCTGGCCGTGCTCTATCTCGGCTCGCTCGGTGTGCTGTTCGCCTCCGCGTTCTGGACGACCAACTCCTTCACCTCCCAGGTGGTGAAGGTCTGGTCGACCGACAACTTCCGTGAGCTGTTCACCACGCCCGTGTACCGGCAGGTCGTCTTCCGCAGCATCGGCGTGGCCCTCGCGGTCACCGCCCTGTGCGCGGTGACCGCCTTCCCGGTCGCCTTCTACACCGCCCGGGTCGCCAGGCCCAGGTGGCGTCCGCTCCTCGTCGTCGCCATCCTCACGCCGCTGTGGGCCAGCTATCTGGTGAAGGTGTACGCGTGGCGGCTGATCCTGTCGGGGGGCGGGCTCGCCGACTGGATGCTGAGACCGTTCGGGCTGAGCGGGCCGGGGTTCGGCCTGCCGGCCACGGTGCTGACACTGACGTACCTGTGGCTGCCGTACATGATCCTGCCGATCCACACGGCGCTGGAGCAGCTGCCCGCCGACCTGCTCGACGCGTCCGCCGACCTGGGCGCCCGGGCCTGGCGGACCTTCCGGTCGGTGGTGCTGCCGATGGTGCTGCCGTCCGTCGCCGCCGGGTCGGTCTTCACCTTTTCGCTCAGCCTCGGCGACTACATCACGGTGCAGATCGTCGGCGGTAAGACCCAGCTGATCGGCAACGTCGTCTACTCCAACATCGAACTCAACCTGCCGATGGCCGCTGCGCTGGGCACCGTGCCGGTCGTCGTCATCGTGGTGTATCTGCTGGCGATGCGGCGCACCGGTGCGCTGAGCGCCCTGTAGAGGAGCCTGCCGTGCAACTGACCCGCTCCGCGCGCATCGCTCTGCGCACCGCCGCCGGCCTCGGCTTCGCGGTCGTCTACGTCCCGCTGCTGCTCGTCCTCGTCAACTCCCTGAACCCTGATCGCAGTGCGAGCTGGCCACCGCCCGGACTCACCCTCCACTGGTGGTCCGTCGCCTGGCAGAACTCCGGTGCGCGGGAAGCCCTTTGGGTCTCCGTCGAGGCGGGCCTCGGCGCCACCGCGATCGCCCTGGTCCTCGGCACCCTGATCGCCTTCGCCGTGGCCCGGCACCGGTTCTTCGGCCGTGACGCCGTCTCCTTCGTGGTCGTCCTGCCGATCGCCCTGCCCGGCATCGTCACGGGCATCGCCCTCAACTCGGCCTTCGGCACGGTCCTTGCGCCGCTCGGCGTCGGGCTCGGCCTGTTCACGGTGGTCGTCGGACATGCCACCTTCTGCATCGTCGTCGTCTTCAACAACGTCGTGGCCAGGCTGCGACGCACCGCCGGCTCGTACGAGGAGGCGGCGATGGACCTCGGTGCGAACGCCTTCCGCGCCTTCGTCGACGTCACCTTCCCGCTGGTGCGCTCGGCGCTGTTCGCGGGCGGGCTGCTCGCCTTCGCGCTCTCCTTCGACGAGATCGTGGTGACGACCTTCACCGCCGGGCCCGGTGTCGAGACCCTGCCCATCTGGATCTTCAACAACATGACCCGCCCGCAACAGGCACCGGTGGTGAACGTGGTGGCGGTCGTGCTCGTTCTGCTCTCCGTCGTTCCGATCTACGTCGCTCAGCGGCTGTCGGCGGACACGGCGACCGGAGGCCGGGTCTGACTGCACCCCGGCGGGGCCGTGGAGGTGATGGCGGCGGCGGCCGGCCGTGTGCGTGCCATGTTCAGAATCAGTGGTATGTGACATAGTACTGTTCGTGAGTCAGCCACTGACCTGCGATGTCGTGATCGTCGGAGCCGGCATGACGGGCGCCGCCTGCGCCCTCTGTGCCGCCCGCGCAGGCCTGGACGTCATCGTCGTGGACCGCGGCCCCGTGGCCGGCGGCACGACCGGCGCGGGGGAGGGCAACCTCCTCGTCTCCGACAAGGAGCCCGGCCCGGAGCTCGACCTCGCGCTTCTCTCGAACCGCCTGTGGGCCGAACTGGCGCAGGAGTTCGGGCAGACCATCGAGTACGAGGCCAAGGGCGGCGTGGTCGTGGCCGCCTCTCCCGGCGGTCTCGTCGCGCTGGAGGACTTCGCCGCCGGGCAGCGAGCCGCCGGAGTGACCGCCACGACCGTCGCGGGCACCGAACTGTACGAACTCGAACCCCATCTCGCCCCCGGCCTGCCCGGCGCCGTCCACTACCCGCAGGACGCCCAGGTCATGCCTGCCCTGGCCGCCGCCCACCTCGTCAGGGCATCCGGCGCGCGCCTGCTCACCGGCCGGACGGTGACGGGCGTGCTACGCACAACTGACGGGAAAGTACGGGCAGTTCGCACAGACCACGGTGACATCCACACTCCGGCCGTGGTCAACGCGGCCGGCACCTGGGGCGGAGACCTCGCCGCCCTCGCAGGCACCTCCCTGCCCGTCCTTCCGCGGCGCGGCTTCGTCCTCGTCACCGAACCGCTGCCCCGCATGGTCCACCACAAGGTGTACGCCGCCGACTACGTGGCCGACGTGGCCAGCGACTCGGCCGCGCTGCAGACCTCACCGGTCGTGGAGGGCACGGCCGCAGGACCGATCCTGATCGGCGCGAGCCGGGAACGGGTCGGCTTCGACCGGTCGTTCTCGCTGCCGGCCCTGCGCGCCCTCGCGGCCGACGCAACCCGGCTGTTCCCTTTCCTGTCCGACGTCCGCGCCATCCGCTCGTACGCCGGTTTCCGCCCGTACATGCCCGACCATCTGCCCGCCATCGGCCCCGACCCCCGCGTCCCCGGCCTCTTCCACGCCTGCGGCCACGAGGGCGCGGGCATCGGACTCGCGACCGGCACCGGACACCTGATCGCCCAGACCCTGACCGCCAAGACACCCGACCTGGACCTTGCCCCGTTCCGCCCCGACCGCTTCCCCGAGGAGACCCCGTGAGCTCCCCACTGGACCTGGCACAGGCCCATCCGCGCCCGGCCTTCACGGTCACCCTGGACGGCCGGGAGATCGAGGTGCTGCCCGGCCGGACGGTCGCCGCCGCGCTCTGGGCGGCAGGCGTCACCTCCTGGCGCACCACCCGGGACGGAGGCCGCCCGCGCGGCGTCTTCTGCGGGATCGGCGTCTGCTTCGACTGCCTGGTGACCGTCAACGACCGTCCCAATCAACGGGCTTGCCTCGTTCCCCTGCGGCCCGGCGACGCGATCCGCACCCAGGAGGGGACCGGCCATGACGACTGACCGACCCCACCTCGCCGTCATCGGCGCGGGCCCGGCGGGCCTGGCCGCGACGGTGGCCGCCGCCGCGCACGGCGTGCGGGTCACGCTCCTGGACTCGGCCGCACAACCGGGCGGCCAGTTCTACCGGCAGCCCGCCGCCGAACTGCGCGCGCACCGCCCCCAGGCGCTGCACCACGACTGGCGGACCTGGGAGCGACTGCGGGACGCGCTCGACACATACGTAGAGGCAGGTGCCGTAACGCACTTGACGGACCATCATGTCTGGTTCGTCGAACGGCATGCGGACCGGTTCACCGTGCACGCACTGCTCGGCCCCGAGCAGGAGGACCCGGTCGCCGCGCACGCCGACGCCGTGCTCCTGGCCACCGGGGGCTACGAGAAGGTGCTGCCCTTCCCGGGCTGGGCCCTTCCCGGCGTCCTCACCGCAGGCGGCGCCCAGGCCTTGCTCAAGGGAACCCTCGCGGTGTCCGGACGTACCGCCGTGGTCGCCGGCTCCGGGCCGCTGCTGCTGCCGGTCGCGACCGGGCTCGCCGCGGCCGGGGTGCAGATTGCCGCGCTGGTCGAATCCGCGGATCCCAAGGCGTTCGTACGACGGTCCCGGGCGCTCGCGGCGCAACCGGGCAAGCTCGCCGAAGGGGCCGGATACGCGGTCCGGTTGCTCCGGCACCGCGTGCGCACCCTCACCCGGCACACCGTCGTCGAGGCGCACGGCACCGGGCGACTGGAGGCGGTGACCGTTGCCGCGCTGGACGGCGAGGGGCGGGTCCGGCCCGGCACCGGGCGCCGCATCGCCTGCGACACCCTCGCCGTCGGCCACGGCATGCTCCCGCACACCGACCTCGCCGAGACCCTCGGCTGCCGCCTCGACGGTATGAACGTGCAGGTGGACGACGAGCAGCGCACCGACGTCCCCGGCGTCTGGGCCGCGGGCGAGACCACCGGCATCGGCGGCTCGGCCCTCGCACTGGCCGAGGGGCACATCGCGGGACGCTCGGCTGCGGCCCGCCTCGCGGGCCGTGCACCGGACCCGCACGGGTGGGCCGCGGCCGCCAGGGCCCGTACCCGACTACGGGAGTTCGCGGCCGCCCTCGACGCCGTGTACGCGCCCCCCGCCCACTGGAGCGAGCTGATCACCGACGACACCGTCGTGTGCCGCTGTGAGGAGGTCACCGGCGGCGTGATCCGCGAGGCCGTCGCGGAACTCGGTGCCGGCGACGTCCGTACCGTGAAACTGCTGACCCGGGCCGGCATGGGCTGGTGCCAGGGCCGGGTGTGCGCACCCGCGGTCGCCGGGCTCGCCGGGTGTCAACTCGCCCCGTCGAGACGGCCGTTCGCACGTCCCGTACCGCTCGGTGTCCTCGCCCGCGAGGACACGCACCCCACCGGGAGAGGATCCTCATGACCGACCACCGTCCCTGGCGCGGAGTGCTCGTCGCCACCGCGCTGCCGCTGAACGACGACCTCACGGTGAACCACGACAAGTACGCCGAGCACTGCGCCTGGCTCGTCGAGAACGGCTGCGACGGCGTCGTCCCCAACGGCTCGCTGGGGGAGTACCAGGTGCTCACCCCCGAGGAACGCGCCAAGGTCGTCGAGACGGCCGTAGCCGCGATCGGCGGGCAGCGGGTCATGCCCGGGGTGGCCGCGTACGGGTCCGCGGAGTCCCGCCGTTGGGCCGAGCAGGCCCGCGACGCCGGCTGCCACGCGGTGATGCTGCTGCCGCCCAACGCCTACCGCGCCGACGAACGTTCGGTGCTCGCCCACTACGCCGAGGTCGCGAAGGCGGGCGTGCCGGTCGTGGCGTACAACAACCCGATCGACACCAAGGTCGACCTCGTGCCGGAACTCCTCGCGAAGCTGCACGGCGAGGGGTACATCCGCGCCGTCAAGGAGTTCTCCGGGGATGTCCGCCGCGCCTACCGGATCGCCGAACTAGCCCCGGAACTGGACCTGTTGATCGGCGCCGACGACGTCCTGCTGGAGCTGGCGATCGCGGGCGCGAAGGGCTGGGTGGCCGGCTACCCGAATGCCCTGCCGGCGGCGAGCGTGGAGCTGTACCACGCGGCCGTCGACGGCGATCTGACCACCGCAGACCACCTCTACCGGCAGCTGCATCCGCTGTTGCGGTGGGACTCCCAGGTCGAGTTCGTACAGGCGATCAAGCTGTCCATGGACATCGTCGGGCGGCACGGCGGGCCGGTCCGGCCGCCCCGTGTGCCACTGCTGCCCGAACAGGAGGCGGCGGTCCGCGCCGCCACCGAGAAGGCCGTCGCCGCCGGACTCGCGTAACCCACAAGGAGGCAGGCCATGCGCAGCAGACTCGTCCTGCCCGCCGTCGACTCGCACACCGAGGGCATGCCCACCCGCGTGATCACCGGCGGGATCGGGACCATCCCCGGCGCGACGATGAACGAACGGCGGCTGCACTTCCGCGAACACCGCGACGACATCAAGCAGTTGCTGATGAACGAGCCGCGCGGGCACTCCGCGATGAGCGGCGCGATCCTCCAGCCGCCGGCCCGCGCCGACTGCGACTGGGGTGTCGTCTACATCGAGGTGTCCGGCTATCTGCCGATGTGCGGGCACGGCACGATCGGCGTCGCGACCGTGCTCGTCGAGACCGGCATGGTCGAGGTCGTCGAACCGGTCACCACCATCCGCCTCGACACCCCGGCCGGAGTCGTGGTCGCCGAGGTGGCGGTGGAGGGCGGCGCGGCCAAGGCGGTGACGCTGAGGAACGTGCCGTCGTTCGCGGTGGGGCTCGATCGCAAGGCGACATTGGCTGACGGGCGGTCGGTGACGTACGACATGGCATACGGCGGAAACTTCTACGCCATCCTTCCCCTGGACCAGTTCGGCCTCCCCTTCGACCGCGCCCGCAAGGACGACATCCTCGCGGCGGGGCTGGCGTTGATGGACGCCATCAACGCCGAGGACGAGCCCGTCCACCCCGAGGACCCGTCCATCCGCGGCTGCCACCACGTCCACCTGCTGGCCCCCGGCTCCGACGCCCGCCACTCCCGGCACGCGATGGCGATCCACCCAGGCTGGTTCGACCGCTCACCCTGCGGCACCGGCACCAGCGCGCGCATGGCGCAGCTGCACGCGCGCGGGGAACTCCCCCTGCACACCGAGTTCGTCAACGAGTCCTTCATCGGCACCCGCTTCACCGGACGCCTCCTCGGCACCACCGAGGTGGCGGGCCGCCCCGCCGTCCTGCCCAGCTTCACCGGGCGTGCCTGGATCACCGGAACCGCCCAGTACCTGCTCGACCCGGAGGACCCGTTCCCCGCGGGGTTCGTGTTGTAGGCGGCCCGATAGTGTCCGGTGACCCAAGGAGGACGATCACCATGGCCCAGCAGCACCGCCCTGACATTCCCTCGCTCGGCGGCAGGAAGCCCAGCTTCCGGGAGAAGGTCGTGGACGTGCTGCGGGCCGCGCTGATCTCCGGTGAACTGCGCCCCGGCCAGGTGTACTCGGCGCCGGCCCTCGCCCCCCGCCTCGGTGTCTCCGCGACTCCGGTGCGCGAGGCGATGCTCGAGCTGGTGAAGGAGGGCATGGTCGAGATCGTCCCGAACAAGGGCTTCCGGGTCACCGAGGTCTCCGAGAAACAGCTCGACGAGTACACCCACATCCGGTCCCTGATCGAGATCCCGACGACGGTCGGCCTCGCGACCACCGCCGACCTCGACGACCTGAAGGCACTGCGCCCGCTCGCCATGGAGATCGTCACCTCGGCCACCCGAGGCAACCTCACCGACTACGTCGAGGCCGACCTGCACTTCCACCTCGCACTGCTCGCCCTGGCCGGCAACGACCACCTCGTGCAAGTCGTACGGGACCTGCGGCAGCGGTCACGGCTGTACGGACTGACGGCCCTGGTCGAAACCGGACGGCTGAAGGCCTCCGCCGAGGAGCACCTCGAACTCCTCGATGCACTGCTCGCACGCGACACCGAGGCCGTGCGCGAGGTGATGACCCGGCACCTCGGGCACGTCCGGGGGCTCTGGGCCGCCCACTGAGAGCCCGCTTTCGCCGTTACGCAAGCCTCTTGCAATTCTTGCGCTATTCTTGCGTGCATGACGCGACGACTTGCTGAGGTGGCGAAGAAGGTCGGGGTCAGCGAGGCCACGGTCAGCCGGGTGCTGAACGGCAAGCCCGGGGTCTCGGAGTCCACCCGGCAGGCGGTGCTCAGTGCCCTGGACGTCCTCGGCTACGAGCGCCCCACGCAGCTGCGCGGCGAGCGCGCCCGGCTCGTCGGACTCGTCCTGCCCGAGCTGCAGAACCCCATCTTCCCGGCGTTCGCCGAGGTGATCGGCGGGGCCCTCGCCCAGCTCGGCCTGACCCCGGTGCTGTGCACGCAGACCAAGGGCGGCGTCTCCGAGGCCGACTACGTGGAGCTGCTGCTGCAACAGCAGGTCTCCGGCGTCGTCTTCGCCGGCGGCCTGTACGCCCAGGCCGACGCCCCGCACGACCACTACCGCCGGCTCGCCGAGCGCAACATCCCGGTGGTGCTGGTCAACGCATCCATCGACGACCTCGGTTTCCCGGGCGTGTCCTGCGACGACGCGGTGGCGGTGGAGCAGGCCTGGCGGCATCTGGCCTCCCTCGGGCACGAGCGGATCGGGCTGGTGCTGGGGCCGGACGACCACGTTCCGTCGGCCCGCAAACTGGTCGCCGCCAAGCCCCTCGGAGACCTCCCGGACGAGTATGTCGCGCGCGCGATGTTCTCCATCGAGGGCGGTCACGCGGCCGCCTCCCGCCTGATCGACCGCGGTGTCACCGGCTTCATCTGCGCCAGCGATCCGCTCGCCCTGGGCGTCATCCGGGCCGCCCGCCGCAAGGGACTGGACGTGCCGGGCCGGATCTCGGTCGTCGGCTATGACGACTCGGCGCTGATGAACTGCACCGAGCCGCCCCTGACCACCGTCCGCCAGCCCATCGAGGCGATGGGCCGAGCGGCCGTGGAGCTGCTGAACGCGCAGGTCGGCGGCGGTTCCGTAGCCGCCGAAGAGCTCTTGTTCGAGCCGGAGCTGGTGGTGCGCGGATCGACCGCGCAAGCCCCTCGTCCCTGAGATCCGATCACCTGTCGAATAATTACAGATTCTGCGCGACATCTTGCGGACGGATGTCGGCGGTGCTTGAGTGTGCGGCGCCCACCGCTCCTGCCACGAGGGGTCCACCGATGAGAAGTACCGGGTTCCGCCGTACGTTCGTCGCGCTCAGCGTCTGTTCTCTCGCACTCGCCGCCTCCGCCTGCGGATCGGGCGACGACGGGTCGGCGAGCGGGAAGACCCGTATCACCGTCAACTGCGAGCCGCCCCAGAGCGCCAAGGTCGACCGGGGGTTCTTCGAGCAGGACGTCGCCGCCTTCGAGAAGCAGCACCCGGACATCGACGTCGTCGCGCACGACGCGTTCCCCTGCCAGGATCCGAAGACCTTCGACGCCAAGCTCGCCGGCGGGCAGATGGAGGACGTCTTCTACACGTACTTCACCGACGCCAGGCACGTCGTCGACATCCACCAGGCGGCCGATCTCACGCCGTACCTCAAGGAGTTGAAGAGCTACGACACCCTCCAGAAGCAGCTGCGCGACATCTACACCGTCGACGGGAAGGTCTACGGCATCCCGCGCACCGGCTACTCGATGGGCCTGATCTACAACCGCAGGCTCTTCCGGAAGGCCGGCCTCGACCCCGACAAGCCGCCGGCCACCTGGGACGAGGTCCGCGCCGACGCCAAGAGGATCGCGGCTCTCGGCGACGGCACCGTCGGATACGCCGACTACAGCGCGCAGAACCAGGGCGGTTGGCACTTCACCGCCGAGCTGTACTCCCAGGGCGGCGACGTCGTCAGCGCCGACGGCAAGCAGGCCACCATCGACACCCCCGAGGGGCATGCCGTGCTGCAGAACCTGCACGACATGCGGTGGGCCGACGACTCGATGGGCAGCAAGCAGCTCCTGGTCATCAACGACGTGCAGCAGATGATGGGTTCGGGCAAGCTCGGCATGTACCTCTCCGCGCCGGACAACATCCCGATCCTGGTGAAGGAGAAGGGCGGCAACTACAAGGACCTCGCCCTCGGCCCCATGCCCGGCGGCAAGGGCACGCTCATCGGCGGCGACGGCTACATGTTCAACAAGCACGACACGCCCGCCCAGATCCGCGCCGGCCTGCAGTGGCTCGACCACATGTTCCTGACCCCCGGCAAGGGCTTCCTCGGCGACTACGCCCGCGCCAAGAAGGCGAACGCCCCGGTCGGACTGCCCGAGCCGCGCCTGTTCACCGGCGCCGCCGACGCCAGGGACCAGCAGGCCAAGAAGGCCAACGCCAATGTGCCGGTGGAGAACTACCGGGCCTTCCTCGACGGCAACCACGGCCTCCAGCTGAAGATCGAGCCGCCCGACGCCCAGCAGATCTACTCGGTCCTCGACTCCGCCGTCTCCGCCGTCCTCACCAAGAAGGACGCGGACATCGACCAGCTGCTGAAGGACGCCTCCGGCAAGATCGACAGCATCCTGGCGCGGGGCTGACGACATGACGAAGACGGCCGAGCGGCAACCCGTACGGACGGCCGCCGTCCATCCGGTCCAGGCGTCGTCCCCGGCAGGGGACCGGGGACGACGCCGCCTCGTCGACCAGGCCCGCGCCTACGCCTTCCTCCTCGGCGGCCTCCTCTGCTTCGCCCTGTTCTCCTGGTACCCGGCGATCCGTGCCGTCGTGATCGCCTTCCAGAAGTACACGCCGGGCTCACCGCCCGAGTGGGTCGGCACCGCCAACTTCACCCGCGTCTGGCACGACCCCGAGTTCACGGCCGCCTGGCGCAACACGCTCACCTTCACCCTGCTCGCCCTGCTGCTCGGCTTCGCGATCCCCTTCGTGCTGGCCCTCGTCCTCAACGAACTGCGCCACTGGAAGGCCTTCTTCAGGGTCGTGGTCTACCTGCCGGTGATGATCCCGCCGGTGGTCAGCGCGCTGCTGTGGAAGTGGTTCTACGACCCGGGGGCCGGCCTCGCCAACGAGACCCTGCGCTTTCTGCACCTGCCCACCTCGAACTGGTCCAACGGCACCGACACCGCCCTCCTCTCCCTTGTCGTCGTCGCCACGTGGGCCAACATGGGCGGTACCGTCCTGATCTATCTGGCAGCGCTCCAGTCCATCCCGGGCGAGCTGTACGAGGCCGCCGAACTGGACGGCGCGAACCTGCTCCAGCGCGTCCGGCACGTGACGGTCCCCCAGACGCGCTTCGTCATCCTCATGCTGATGCTCCTGCAGATCATCGCGACGATGCAGGTCTTCACCGAACCGTTCGTGATCACGGGCGGCGGCCCGGAGAACGCCACGGTCACCGTCCTCTACCTGATCTACAAGTACGCGTTCCTCTACAACGACTTCGGCGGCGCCTGCGCGCTCAGCGTCATGCTCCTCATGCTGCTCGGCGCCTTCTCCGCCGTATACCTGCGCCTGACCCGCTCCGGAGAGGAGGACGCATGAGCGCCACCCGCACCCTCGTGTCCCCGGCGACGCTGGCTCGCCCACGGGGGAGGACCGTGTACTGGACGGTGTTCGGTGTCGTCCTCGTCCTGTTCGCGCTCGCCTTCCTGTTCCCCGTCTACTGGATGGTGACCGGCGCGATGAAGTCGCCGGACGAGGTGGCGCGGACCCCGCCCGCGCTCGTCCCCGAGCACTGGCGCCTCGGCGGCTACGCCGACGCCTGGGACCTCATGCAGCTGCCGCAGCACCTGTGGAACACCGTGGTCCAGGCGGCCGGTGCCTGGCTGTTCCAGCTCGTCTTCTGCACGGCCGCCGCCTACGCCCTGTCCAGGCTCAGGCCCGCCTTCGGCAAGCTGATCCTCGGCGGCATCCTCGCCACCCTGATGGTCCCGGCGCAGGCGCTGGTCGTGCCGAAGTACCTGACCGTCGCCGACCTCCCCCTGATCCACACCAGCCTGCTCAACGACCCCTTGGCCATCTGGCTGCCGGCCGTCGCCAACGCCTTCAACCTCTACCTGCTCAAACGGTTCTTCGACCAGCTCCCGCGAGACGTCCTGGAAGCAGCCGAGATCGACGGCGCCGGAAAGCTGCGCACCCTGTGGTCGATCGTGCTGCCCATGTCGCGGCCGGTGCTCGGGGTCGTGTCGATCTTCGCGCTGGTCGCCGTGTGGCAGGACTTCCTCTGGCCGCTGATGGTCTTCTCCGACACCGGCAGACAGCCGATCAGCGTGGCACTCGTGCAACTGTCGCAGAACATCCAGCTGACCGTGCTCATCGCCGCGATGGTGATCGCCAGCATCCCGATGGTCGCGCTGTTCCTGCTCTTCCAGCGGCACATCATCGCCGGTATCAGCGCGGGCAGCACCAAGGGCTGACGCCCTCCCTCCGACAGAAAGGCAAGCACAGTGGGACAGCCCCGCCATGTCCGCACGGAGTGGTGGCGCTCCGCCGTCATCTACCAGGTCTACGTCCGCAGCTTCGCCGACGGCGACGGCGACGGAACCGGCGACCTCGCCGGCGTCCGCACCCGACTGCCCTATCTCGCCGAACTCGGCGTGGACGCCCTGTGGTTCAGCCCCTGGTATCTGTCACCGATGAAGGACGGCGGCTACGACGTCGCCGACTACCGCACGATCGATCCGGCCTTCGGCACCCTTGCCGAGGCGGAGAAGCTGATCGCCGAGGCCCGCGAACTCGGCATCCGCACGATCGTCGACATCGTCCCGAACCACGTCTCCGACCAGCACCCCTGGTTCCGTGCCGCGCTCCTCGGCGGCCCCGAACGCGAGCTGTTCCACTTCCGCCCCGGCCGCGGCAAGCGCGGCGAACTCCCGCCCAACGACTGGACGTCCCAGTTCGGCGGCCCCGCCTGGACCCGGCTGCCCGACGGCGACTGGTACCTGCACCTCTTCGCCCCCGAGCAGCCCGACCTCGACTGGGCGCACCCGGCCGTCCGCCAGGAGCACGAGGACATCCTGCGGTTCTGGTTCGAGCGGGGCGTCGCCGGAGTCCGCATCGACTCGGCCGCCCTCCTCGCCAAGGACCCCGCCCTGCCGGACTTCACCGAGGACCGCGACCCGCACCCGTACGTCGACCGGGACGAACTCCACGACATCTACCGCTCCTGGCGCGCCGTCGCCGACGAGTACGACGGCATCTTCGTCGGCGAGGTCTGGCTCCCCGACACCGAACGCTTCGCCCGCTATCTGCGCCCCGACGAACTCCACACGGCCTTCAACTTCGCCTTCATGACCTGCCCCTGGGACGCGCGCAGGCTGCGTACCTCAATCGACGAGACCCTCGCCGAGCACGAACCCGTGGGCGCCCCCGCCACCTGGGTGCTGTGCAACCACGACGTCACCCGCACGGTCACCCGCTACGGCCGCACGGACACCGGCTTCGACTTCGCCACCAAGGCCTTCGGTACCCCGGCCGACCTCGCCCTCGGCACCCGGCGCGCCCGCGCGGCCGCCCTGCTGTCACTCGCCCTGCCCGGCGCGGTCTACCTCTACCAGGGCGAGGAGCTGGGACTGCCCGAGGCCGACATCCCGCTCGACCGCATCCAGGATCCGATGCACTTCCGGTCGAACGGCACCGACCCGGGACGCGACGGCTGCCGGGTGCCGCTGCCCTGGGCGGCCGGGGCGCCGCATGCGGGGTTCGGCAGCCGTGCGGAGCCCTGGCTGCCGCAGCCGGCCGGCTGGGCGTCGTACGCCGTCGACCGCCAGGACGCGGACGCCGGCTCGATGCTCGCCCTCTACCGCGCGGCCATCGGGCTGCGCCCCGTGTTCGGTGGCGGGCCGCTCACCTGGCTGCCCGCACCCGAGGGCGTCCTCGCCTTCACCCGGGCCGGGGCCCGGTGCCTGGTGAACATCGCCGACGCCCCCGTCGACCTTCCCGCCCGCGCCCGACTCCTCCTCGCCAGTGGCCCCTTGGATGCCGAGGGACGACTGCCGAAGGACACCGCGGTCTGGCTGCGCGTCTGAGCCGCACCGCACCCTCCCCGCTATCCCCGCACCCCCACCCCGAAGGGATCAGCACATGCACAGGACTGTCAGGGGCATGCCAGCCGCCATGGTCGTTGCCCTCTCCGCCGGTCTGCTCACCGCCACGGCCCCCGCCGCACACGCGGCCACCGGCGCCACCCTGCCCTTCACCTCGGTCGAGGCCGAGGCGGCGACGACCACCGGCACCAAGATCGGCCCGGACTACACCCAGGGCACGCTCGCCTCCGAGGCCTCCGGACGTGAGGCCGTACGTCTCACCTCGGGCCAGCGCATCGAGTTCACAGTGCCGCGCGCGGCCAACGCCGTGAACGTCTCCTACAGCGTCCCCGACGGCCAGTCCGGCACGCTCGACGTGTATGTCAACGGCCAGAAGATCACCAAGACTCTCGCGGTCACCTCCAAGTACTCGTACATCGACACCGGCTGGATCCCGGGCGCCCGGACCCACCACTTCTTCGACAACGCCCGACTGCTGCTCGGCCAGAACGTCCAGGCCGGTGACAAGATCGCCTTCCAGTCGACCGGGACCCAGGTCACCGTGGACGTGGCCGACTTCGAGCAGGTGGACGCGGCTGCCACCCAGCCCGCCGGATCCGTCTCGGTCACCTCCAAGGGCGCCGACCCCAGCGGCAACGGCGACTCCACCCAGGCCTTCCGGGACGCGATCTCCGCCGCGCAAGGGGGAGTGGTGTGGATCCCGCCGGGCGACTACAGGCTGACGTCCTCGCTGAGCGGCGTCCAGAACGTGACCCTCCAGGGCGCCGGCAGCTGGTACTCAGTCGTGCACACCTCCCGTTTCATCGACCAGTCGAGTTCGTCGGGCGGTGTGCACATCAAGGACTTCGCCGTGATCGGCGAGGTCACCGAGCGCATCGACTCCAACCCGGACAACTTCGTCAACGGCTCGCTGGGACCGAACAGTTCGGTTTCCGGCATGTGGATCCAGCACCTGAAGGTCGGCCTCTGGCTGATGGGCGACAACGACAACCTGGTCGTCGAGAACAACCGCATCCTCGACACCACCGCCGACGGCCTCAACCTCAACGGCAGCGCACGCGGGGTCCGCGTCCGCAACAACTTCCTGCGCAACCAGGGCGACGACTCCCTCGCCATGTGGTCGCTGTACTCGGCCGACACCGACTCCAGCTTCGAGAACAACACGATCTCGCAGCCGAACCTCGCCAACGGAATCGCGATCTACGGCGGCACCGGCATCGCCGTGAGGAACAACCTGGTCGCCGACACCAACGCCCTCGGCAGCGGTATCGCGATCTCCAACCAGAAGTTCCTCGACCCGTTCTCCCCGCTGGCCGGCACCATCACCGTCGACGGCAACACGCTCGTGCGCACCGGCGCCATGAACCCCAACTGGAACCATCCGATGGGCGCGCTGCGCGTCGACTCCTACGACAGCGCCGTCAACGCCACCGTGAACATCACCGACACGACCGTCACGGACAGCCCGTACAGCGCCTTCGAGTTCGTCTCCGGAGGCGGGCACGGCTACCCGGCCGGCAACATCACCGTCAGCGGTGCGACCGTGAGGAACACCGGCACGGTCGTCGTCCAGGCGGAGACACAGGGCGCGGCGAAGTTCAGCGACGTCCAGGCCACAGGGGTGGGGGCGGCGGGCATCTACAACTGCCCCTACCCGTCCGGGTCCGGCACCTTCACCCTCACCGACGGCGGCGGCAACTCCGGCTGGAGCAGCACCTGGGCCGACTGCTCGACCTGGCCGCAGCCCGGCCAGGGCAACCCCGACCCCGATCCGAACCGCAACCTCGCCAAGGGCCGCCCGGCCACCGCCACCGGCTCGCAGGACGTCTACACGCCCGGCAAGGCGGTCGACGGCGACGCGAACAGCTACTGGGAGTCGACCAACAACGCCTTCCCGCAGTCCTGGACGGTCGACCTCGGCTCCCCGCAGACCGTGCGCCGGCTGGTGCTGAAGCTGCCGCCGTCCTCCGCCTGGGGCGCCCGCACCCAGACCATCACCGTGCTGGGCAGCACCGACGGTTCGACCTTCTCGACCGTCGTCGGCTCCACCGGCTACCGCTTCGACCCGGCGACCGGCAACACGGCCACGGTGTCCCTGCCGTCCACTGCCGGCCTGCGCTACCTGCGGCTGACCGTCAGCGCCAACACCGGTTGGCCCGCGGGGCAGTTCAGCGAGGTGGAGGCGTATCCGACTCCGTGACCGCGGCTGCGCCCCCTGACATGTGCTGCGTCAGGGGGCGCCGTCGTCGGCCAGGAGCGGGCCGGCCCCGGGATCACAGGTCCAGCACGAGCTTCTTCCCACGGCAGCGGGACACACAGATCATCATCGTCTCCCCGCTCTGCTGTTCCTCGGCGGTGAGCACCGAGTCCCGGTGGTCCGGGGTGCCGTCGAGGACGTCCGTCTCGCAGGTGCCGCAGGTGCCCTCCGTGCAGGAGAACAGCACCTCCACTCCGGCCGCACGGACGGCATCCAGCACGGAGACGTCCGGCCCGACCCTGACGGTACGGCCGCTCCGCGCCAGCTCGACCTCGAACTCGCTGTTCTCCCCGGCCTCCTGGGCCTTCGGCGAGAACCGCTCGACCCGCAGCCGTTCGGCCGGGCACCGCTCCTCGACCGCGTCCAGCAGCGGCCCGGGACCACAGCAGTACACGAGCGTGCCCTCGGGCAGGTCGTCCAGCACGGAACCGAGATCGAGGAGCCCGGTCTCGTCCTGCGGGCAGACCCTCACCCGGTCCCCGTAACGCCCCAACTCCTCAGTGAAGGCAATGGAGTTGCGGGTGCGGCCGCCGTACAGCAGAGTCCACTCGGCGCCCGCGGCCTCCGCGGCGGCCAGCATCGGGAGGATCGGGGTGATGCCGATCCCGCCCGCGACGAAGCGGTAACGCGGCGCGCTCTCCAGCCGGAAGTGATTGCGCGGCCCGCGCACCCGCACCTTGTCGCCCTGTCCCACCTGCTCGTGCACATGGGCGGACCCACCGCGCCCCTCCGGCTCCCGCAGCACGGCGATCCGCCACACCGAACGGTCCGCGGGATCCCCGCACAGCGAGTACTGCCGCTCCAGCTCCGGCCCGAGCACGACGTCGACATGGGCGCCCGGCTCCCAGGCCGGCAGATCCTCGCCGAGCGGGTGCCGCAGCGTCAGGGCGACCACTCCGTCGGCCGCGAACTCCCTGCGCTCGACGACGAGTTCGGCTTCGTACACGGTCATGAGCTGTTTCCTCGTGGCGCGGCGGGCTCGTGTCCTTCGGGGTGGCCGAGCATCCACTCCCACATCTCGACCGGGTCCTGGGCGCTGTGCTCGGCACCGCAGTGACAGGTGCCGTGCAGGACGTCGGTGCCCGGCAGCCAGTCGATGCGGTAGATCTCGCCGGTGGGGCTGCTCACAGGACCTTCTCCACGGGCTTGTCGCCCTCCTCGACCAGGCGGGCGAGGATACGGCGGGCGGCGAGACCGCCGGTGTCGATGTTGATGCTGAGTTCCTGGTACCCCGTCCGCTCCGTGCCGAGTGTCTTGTACAGCAGGTTGAGCGCGACCACGTCCTGCATGACCACGGTGTGGTTGTTGCTCCGCAGGAACTCGGTGACCTCGCTGTCGTCCGTCGCCCAGTCGCGTGAGACGGCCCAGAAGTCGTACACCTTGCCGTCCGTGGACGGCGTGATCGCGTAGGTGATCTCGGTGTGGAAGCCGTTCGGGTCGCTGCCGTCGGCCTCCGGCACCACGCCCACCGGCGCGATCCGGCTGTGCAGCAGATACAGACAGGGCGCGTGGTACTCGATGTCCTGCCAGCGCGTGATCCGGCCCTGGATACCGGTGGAGTCGGCGTAGAACGGCGGGCACTCGGCGTCGTCCATGTGCCGGCTCACCCGCACGATGCCCGCGCCCTCGTCGACCTCGGTGGTGATCGGCGTCTCGGCGACCTCGGGGGTGCCGATGTAACCGCCGTGCAGATACGTCTCGTGGGAGAGGTCGAGGAGGTTGTCGACCAGCAGTCCGTAGTCGGCGTCGATGGGTTCCATGCCGCGGATGGTGACCCAGCCGGGCGCGTCGAGGTGCCGGGCCCGGGGGATGGTCTGCGCGTCGGCGAGGGCCGGGTCGCCGATCCACACCCACACCAGGGAGTCCAGCTCGACCACCGGGTACGAGGCGACCCGGGCGGTGCGCGGGACGCGCTTCTGTCCGGGCACGTACACGCAGGTACCCGTCGTGTCGTACGTGAACCCGTGGTAGCCGCACACCAGCTTGTCGCCGTCCAGCCGGCTGGGCTTCTCGTGCAGCGGGAAACGGCGGTGCACACAGCGGTCGGCGAGCGCGACCGGCGTCCCGTCCTCCTCCGTGCGGTAGAACACGAGCGGTTCACCGAGGATGGTCCGGCCGAGCAACTCCTCGCGCCCGACCTCGTGGCTGTAGGCGGCGACGTACCACTGGTTCCTGGCGAAGGCGGTCATGTGAGGCATAGGGGTTCCCGTCCCTGTCGGCGGGGCGCCGTCGCCCCGCGTGCCGTGGTTGGACTCAGCCTCCTGACGGCTGCGGGACGCGCGCAAGGCGGCTTCTGCCAGGCGGAAGGGGTTCCGTGAACAGGCTGGCCGGAGCGCCGGCACACCTTGGCCCTGCCGTTCCACGACCCGCACGGCGCTAGCATCGGGCCCCATGATCGTATGGATCAACGGCACCCACGGCGCAGGCAAGACGACGACCAGTCCGCTCGTGCAGCAACTCATCCCGGACTCACGGGTGTTCGACGCCGAGAAGGTCGGCGAGACACTCATGGACATCACGCCGGCGCTGCCCGGGTCCGGGACGGACAACTTCCAGCACTGGCCGCCGTGGCGGCCACTCGTCGTGGAGACCGCCCGCCGCGTACTCGACTACACCGGCGGCACCCTGGTGATCCCGATGACCGTCCTGGTCGAGCAGTACTGGCGCGAGATCAGCTCGGGTCTCGCCCACCATGCCATCCCGGTACGGCACTTCGTCCTCCACAGTGACCAGGCCACCCTCCGCGGACGCATCGCAGGCGACCCTCTCGGACCCGACTCCCCGTTCCGTCTCCAGTACCTCGAGCCCTACGCCGAGGCGGCCCGCACATGGCTGCACAAGGAGGCAGAGGTCGTCGACACCACCCACCTCACGCCCGCCGAGGCCGCCCTGCAGATCGCAGAGGCCGTCAAGAGCTGAGGCCCGCTCGGACCGTCAGTGCGCCTCGGCCGGCGGAGCGCCCGGAACACCGCGACCGGGGATCGCCCGCAGCTCGCCCTATGCGTTCGTGGCCGACTTCCGCCGCCACCATGGGGACCCCCTAGGCGCCTGGCGACAACGAGAGTCGACACGCGACAAGGAACGCCGACCGGACGGTCCTCACATCCACTGACACGGCTCGCGCTCGGCGAAGGTCCCCCGCTCCAACGCCCTCGATCCACCGCGCGTACCCGCGCGCGTTCTCGCCGCTGTCCTCGATGAAGCCCGGAGACTTTCGACGCGTGCAACGCCTCCCCTCCTGCGCCGGGACACATATGGCCGCGGGCATCCTGACCCGCGACGTCGGCGGCACCGCCTCCACCGAGGAGGTCACCAAGGCCCTCATCGACGCCCTGACGGCCTGATCCCCCGAGCCCCCGACGGCTGCATGGAGCCGCAGCGCCCCACACGCGCTTGCCGCCGCCCCGCGGGCGGGCATGGGTTGAGTGCCTCTCATCCTGATGCGGACGGCCGGCACATGACGGATTGCGCGCGCCGCCGCTGACGAGCAGTCGCTGCCCCGCTGATCCAGCGGGCCAAGCGGACCGGCGGCGCCCCAGAACCGGGCCGACGTCAGCCTCGCGTGCGGCACCAGCGGCGTACCGCACGACCTCATGGACGCGGGCCCGGTCTTCGCCCCCGCCCACCGCTCCCACCACGCGCACCTCCTGCTGCTAGCGTCCGGGTACGTGAGTGACAACGTGTACGTGGGGAACGCCGGCGAGGACGCGGCACTCGACCGGGGCTGGCTGCTCGGGCACTTCAAGGACGCCGGCGACCCTCGCCACAGTACGGACGTGGAGATCAAATGGGGCGTCCATCCGCCCGGCGACGAGCGGGCGGAGTGGGTGAAGGGCGAGGGGCGGACCGCTCTCCTGGTCCTCGTCAGCGGCCGCTTCCGCGTCGAACTCCCCGGCCGCAGCGTCCTCCTGGAACGGCAGGGTGACTATGTGGTGTGGGGGCGCGGAGTCGAGCACTCCTGGTTCGCCGAGGAGGAATCGGTGGTGCTGACGGTCCGCTGGCCGTCCGTGCCCGGTTACGCCGCCTGAAACGCACCACCGACGCCCGTCAGCGGACCGGTACTGTGCCGGGCCGCAGGCCGGAGACGACGAACAGGCGCTCTGCACCAGTAATGTGACGTGACGTCAGGGTTGACGCCCGGCGCTCGGCGAACGGTTCGCCGCCGAAAGCACCCACGAACCGCAGTCCGGGGCGTCCGTAGAGTGCGGCCGGCAGCCGCTCCTGGCGCGCCGTCTGAATCCGCGCCCGTGTCAGAGCGCTCATGAGGCGGCCTCTCCCGCAGGGTCCGGCCGGCCCAGCACGACCAGGTCCGCATACACGGCACGCCGTGAGCGCCGGGCGAACCCGGCCGCCCCGGCAAGCGTCCATGGCAGGGGGTGGCCGCCGAGCGCCGAATGCGGTTGGCACCACGCTTGTCGGCGGCCGGCTGCCGACAGCTCGCCTCGGGCCGATGGAGTCCTGGCGGCCCGACTCGGCGGTGGGGAGGGGACTTCGGCGGTGGTCCGTCCGTGATCGCCGTCCGGGCCAACTGCACATGAACCTCCATGGGCTTGCTCTCCGGAGCCCCAGGTTCGGTGGGGATGCGCAAATCATCAGCAAAGGATTCTTGAGCAAGGCTTGTCCGCTTTGCGGGGGGCGGGGAGTGAGCGCTGCCTAACATTGCCGCCGTGCGTCCGGACAGGTGGGAGTGGATGAGTACGAGTCGACGTGTGGTGCTGGCGGCCTTGGCCGGGGGAGCTCTGGCCGGTTGTACGGCACCGAAGGAGGCAGCAAAGGCGCAAACGGCTGCCTCTGCCCCCTCCTCCGCTGCCCCTTTGCCCTCGGTGAGCGCCAGGCCGGGCCGCCTGCCCGCCGCGACCCGCGCTGAGATCGTCGCCCGCTACGGTCACGCCGTGCCGCACACCTGGGGCTTCGACGGGCCCGGTGTCGTGCACCGGCTCCCCGCCGGTCATCGGGGCATAGCGCTGACCTTCGACGCTTGCGGCGGCCGGGGCGGCAGCGGCTACGACCGTGTCCTGATCGACTTCCTGCGCAGGCGGGAGATTCCGGCGACGCTGTTCATCAACTCCCGCTGGATCGAGGCCAATCCGGCCGTCTTCCGCCGACTGGCCGCCGAGCCGCTCTTCGAGATCGCCAACCACGGCACCCGCCACCTCCCCCTCTCCGTGACCGGCCGCTCCGCCTACGGCATCCCCGGCACCCGCGACGCCGCCGAGGTCTACGAAGAGATCACCGGCAACCGGGCGAAGCTCACCCGTCTGCTGGGGCACCCGCCGCGTTTCTTCCGCTCCGGGACCGCGTACTGCGACGACGTCGCGGCCAGGATCGTCACCGCCCTGGGCGAGCGGTTCGCCGGCTTCTCGGTCAACGGCGACGGAGGGGCCACGTTCAGCCCCGAGCAGGTCCGTGCGACGGTGGGGTCCGCGCCCGCAGGCTCCGTCGTCATCTGCCACATGAACCACCCGGAGGGCGGGACGGCAGCGGGTATCACCGCCGCAGTACCCCGACTGCTGGCCTCCGGCCATACATTCGTACGACTGTCGGATGCGATGCCCTGAGCGCACGGGCCGCGGCGCACCTCCCGTACCGACGACTTTCACATGGGCGCCACCGGACCCTTCCCTGACGTTTGGTGCTCTTGGAACACTCGCACCGCGCGCAGTCCGTCATGTTCCGGCCATCCGTACCAGGATGAGAGGCACTCACCCATGCCCGAAGTCAATCGGCGCCGATTCCTGCAACTCGCGGGCGCGACCACCGCCTTCACGGCCCTGTCGAACAGCATCCAGCGCGCCGCCGCGCTGCCCGCGAACCACCGCACGGGATCCATCGAGGACGTCGAGCACATCGTCGTCCTGATGCAGGAGAACCGTTCCTTCGACCACTACTTCGGCACCCTCAGAGGCGTCCGCGGCTACGGCGACCCGCGTCCGGTGGTGACCCGGCAGGACGGGAAGCCGGTCTGGTACCAGGCGGACGCGAGCGGCAAGGACATCCTCCCCTTCCACCCGGACGCCGACGACCTGGGTCTGGCCTTCATCCAGGACCTCCCGCACGGCTGGAACGACGGACATGCCGCCTTCAACGGGGGAAAGTACGACAAATGGGTCCCCTCCAAGGGCTCCACGACGATGGCGTACCTGACCCGCGACGACATCCCGTTCCACTACGCGCTCGCCGACTCCTTCACCGTCTGCGACGCGTACCACTGCTCGTTCATCGGCTCGACCGACCCGAACCGCTACTACATGTGGACCGGTTACACGGGCAACGACGGCCAGGGCGGCGGGCCGGTCCTCGGCAACGACGAGGCCGGCTACAGCTGGACCACCTACCCCGAGCGCCTGGAGAAGGCCGGCGTCTCCTGGAAGATCTACCAGGACGTCGGCGACGGCCTCGACGCGAGCGGCGGCTGGGGCTGGATCCAGGACGCCTACCGCGGCAACTACGGCGACAACTCGCTGCTCTACTTCAAGCAGTACCAGACCGCCCAGCCCGGCAGCCCGCTCTACGACAAGGCCCGCACCGGCACCGACGCCCGCAAGGGCGAGGGCTTCTTCGACCAGCTGAAGGCCGACGTGAAGGGCGGCAAGCTGCCGCAGATCTCCTGGATCGTCGCTCCCGAGGCCTTCACCGAGCACCCCAACTGGCCGGCCAACTACGGCGCCTGGTACGTCGCCCAGGTCCTCGACGCGCTCACCTCCGACCCGAAGGTGTGGGCGAAGACGGCCCTGTTCATCACGTACGACGAGAACGACGGCTTCTTCGACCACCTCGTCCCGCCGTTCGCCCCGGGCTCCGCGGCACAGGGCAAGTCGACGGTCGACGTCGGCCCGGACCTCTTCAAGGGCAACAGCAGCCACCCCGCCGGTCCCTACGGGCTCGGCCAGCGGGTGCCGATGATCGTCGTCTCACCCTGGAGCAAGGGCGGTTACGTCTGCTCCGAGACGATGGACCACACCTCGATCATCCGGTTCATGGAGCGTCGCTTCGGTGTCCACGAACCGAACGTCTCGCCCTGGCGGCGGGCGATCTGCGGCGACCTGACCTCCGCGTTCGACTTCTCCCGCACCGACACCAAGCCGGTCGCCCTGCCGGGCACCGACGGCTACCGGCCGCCGGACCACAACCGTCACCCCGACTATGTGCCGACCCCGCCCGCCAACCCTGTCCTGCCCAGGCAGGAGCGCGGCCTGCGCCCGGCGCGTCCCCTCAAGTACGCCCCGCACGTGGATGGTTCGGCGGACACGGCCTCCGGGAAGTTCACGCTGACCTTCGCCTCGGGCGCCAAGGCGGGCGCCGCCTTCCTGGTGACCTCCGGCAACCGCACCGACGGGCCCTGGAGCTACACCACCGAGGCCGGCAAGACCGTCTCGGACGCCTGGAACTCGGCGTACTCGAACGGCTCGTACGACCTGGCCGTGCACGGCCCGAACGGCTTCCTGCGCGTCTTCAAGGGACCGAACAAGGTGGCGGGGCCCGAGGTCACCGCCCGCCACCGCGGCGACGACATCGAGCTGACCTTCACCAACAAGGGCTCCGGCGCGGTCCGTCTGAAGCTGACCGGTGGATACGGCTGCAAGCCCCGGACCATCACGGTGCGGCCCGGAGCCACGGTGAAGCACACCGTCGACCTCGCCGCGAGCCTGCGCTGGTACGACCTCACCGTCACGTCCGAGGCCGACGCGAAGTTCCTGCGACGGTTCGCCGGACATGTGGAGAACGGGCGGCCGGGAGTGAGCGATCCGGCGATCATCACCGGGTGAACTGCCGGGCAAATGCTGCCGAACAGCGGTTCGCGAGTACTGGCCAGGAGTTGGTCGGGCCGGGGTAGTGTGCCCCGGTGACCACGCATTCGAACACTCCTGCAGGCTGGTACCCGGATCCGCACGGAGCGCACCAGACGCTCCGTTACTGGGACGGCGCCCAGTGGACCCAGCACACCAGCCCGGACCAGGGCGGCCCGCAGGCCCAGGCCGCCCAGCAGGTGCCGCAGCAGGCCGCCGCGCCGGACCCGCGTGTGCAGCGTCAGGTGCAGCAGCAGGCCGGGGTCGCCGCCGGTGGCCCCGGCGGCGGCAGCCTGTTCACCGAGCCGGTCCTGGTGGTCAACCAGAAGGCCAAGCTGATCGAGCTGACCAACGAGTACAAGGTCATGGATCAGAACGGCAACCAGATCGGCTCGGTGACGGAGGTCGGGCAGAGCACGCTGAAGAAGGTGGCGCGCTTCGTCTCCAGTCTCGACCAGTTCATGACCCACCGGCTGGAGATCCGGGACGCCCACGGCCGGCCGCAGCTGGTGCTGACGCGGCCCGCCAAGGTGTTCAAGTCCCGTGTGCTGGTGTCGCGTCCGGACGGCTCGCCCGTCGGTGAGATCGTTCAGCAGAACATGATCGGGAAGATCAACTTCGCGATGAACGCGAACGGTCAGCAGGTCGGAGCGATCAAGGCGGAGAACTGGCGGGCGTGGAACTTCGCGATCGTCGACCACGCGGACCACGAGGTTGCCCGGATCACCAAGACCTGGGAAGGCCTTGCCAAGACGATGTTCACGACTGCGGACAACTATGTGCTGCAGATTCACTACCAGCTGCCTGAGCCGTTGTTGAGTCTTGTGGTGGCGACGGCGTTGACTGTGGACACGGCGCTCAAGCAGGACTCCCGCGGGTTGGGGTAGCCCACGCGGGACGGGTCGCTCAGAGCGGGGTCAGGTGTCCTGGCTCTGCGGACTGCCGGGGTGCCAACGCCGGTTCAGGCGTTGCTGTTTCCGGCTTCAGGGCCAGGACCGCGGCCACCGGGTGTTCCTCGTCGACCGATGTGACCGGAGCAGGCGTTGCCCTGGTCAGGAGTACGACGCCCCGGGAGGCCAGGGCCGCGCCTGCGAGGGCGAGGAGGATGCCCTCCGGGCCGCCGCGCAGGCCCTGGCCGAGCAGGGTGAGGCCGATCAGCGAGGCTGCCACCGGGTTGGAGAGCGTCACCATGGCGAGGGGGGCGCCGAGCCCGCCCCGGTAGGCCGTCTGGGAGAGCAGCAGTCCGCCGACCGCGAAGGCGGCCACCAGTACCGCCACCAGGACGACCTGGAGGCTCAGTGCGGAGCCGGACCGGTCGGTCGCGGCGACCGTCACGGTCTGCGTGAGTGCCGACGCGACGCCCGAGGCGAACCCGGACGCCGTGGCGTGCCGCAGGCCCGGCCGGGCTCCCGGCCGCGACAGCAGCCCGATCAGCGCGGCCGTGGCGCCCGCGACCGCCAGTGCCTCGGTCAGGCTCAGCACCTGCTCGGGCGCCGACCCGGACGCGGTGACCAGCAGCGCGGCCAGCCCGGCCAGCGTCAGCGCGGTGCCCCGCCACTCGGTCGCGCTGACCCGCCGCCCGGCCGCCCGTGCCCCCATCGGCACCGCGGCGACCAGAGTGAGCGCGCCGAGCGGCTGGACGACGGTGAGAGGACCGTACTTGAGGGCCACGACGTGCAGCACCGCCGCGCCGGCGTTGAGCCCGACCGACGCCCACCAGGCGCCCGTTCCCAGCAGCCGCAGCATGCCGGTGCCGGAGCTGCGGGAGGCGAGCCGCTCCTGGGCCACCGCGGCGGCCGCATAGGCGACGGCGGAGACCAGTGACAGGGCGACGGCGACGAGTGTGGCGGTCATCGGCCCGCTCCTGCGAGGACGTGGTCGTCGGCGACGGGTGCGGGGAGCTCCTCGCTGCCGCGCCCGGCCGTGCTGACCCTGCGGTGCGGCGAGCGAAGCGAGATGGGGGTCCCCCCGGACCAGGTCTGGGGGCGCATCAGTGCCAGCGCGGCACCGAGCATGGCGGTCGCGACGATCGCGTCGAGCCAGTAGTGGTTCGCCGTGCCCACGATGACCAGCAGCGTCACCAGCGGGTGCAGCAGCCACAGCCAGCGCCAGCGGGACCGGGTCGCCGCGATCAGACCGATGGCGACCATCAGGGCCCAGCCGAAGTGCAGTGACGGCATCGCCGCGAACTGGTTGGAGAGGTGGTCCGAGGACGGCGGGCCGTAGACCGAGGGCCCGTACACGTGCGCCGTGTCGACGAGGCCGGTGGCGGCCAGCATCCGCGGCGGCGCCAGCGGGAACAGGAAGGGCAGCACCAGGGCCGCGGAGGTGAGGGTGGCCAGGACCCGGCGGGCCCACACGTAGTGCGCGGGGCGCCGCAGGTAGAGCCAGATCAGGAAGGCAACGGTGGCCGGGAAGTGGACGGTCGCGTAGTAGGTGTTCGCGAGGTGCGCCAGGGTGTCGCTGTGCAGCAGTACGGACTGCACCGAACCCTCGCCGGGCAGCTGGAGCGTCCGTTCCAGGCCCCACACGCGGTGCGCGTTGCGCAGTGCTTCGCCGGTGTGGCCGGTCGCCAGCCGGCGGCCGAGCTTGTAGACGAGGAAGAGCCCTGCGACGAGCAGGAACTCACGGACGACCGGAGGCCGCGCTATCGCGTCGGTCTCTCCCTCTGCAGGCTCGGTGCGGGCATTCATCCCCCGGCCCCTTCGCTGACGGTGGTGCGTGTGCTGGTACGTGGTGAGCCCCGGGCCGGAGCCCGAGCTCATCGGTACGCTTGCGTACCGAAACGAAAGCGTTCCGATACGGCAGTGTACCGATACGGGAGCGTTCCGGTACACTGGCGTATCGATTGAGGTACGACACACTGGAAGCCGGGAATAAAGCGCGAATAAAGCCGGCGCTCGGAGTGAGGGAGAAGAGCAGATGACGTCGCAGGCCGCGGACGGACCGCAGACGGTCGCCGCCTCGCGCCGCTCCAAGATCACGCGCGAGCGTGAACAGGAGTTCTTCGACGCCGTCCTCGAGCAGATCCGCGAATGCGGATACGAAGCCGTCACCATGGAGGGGGTCGCCGCCAGTACGCGCTGCAGCAAGTCCACGCTGTACCGGCAGTGGAAGACCAAGCCCCAGTTCGTGGTGGCCGCCCTGCGCTCCCGCCGCAAGGCCCGCTTCGAGGGGATCGACACCGGATCGCTCGCGGACGACCTGCGCGAGGCCGCGCGGGCCGTGGGCCGCTGGTCGCAGAACGACACCAAGCTGCTGCAGGCCCTCGGTCACGCCGTCACCCAGGACGCCGACCTCGCCAAGGCGCTGCGGGAGGCGCTCGTCGACCCGGAGATCGCCGCGCTGAAGGAGATGCTCAGGTGCGGGGTCGAGCGCGGTGAGATCGCCGCCGGCCATCCGGCGCTGGAGTACATCCCTGCGCAGATGTTCGGCGTCGTACGCGCCCGCCCCGTGGTGGACGGCGAGTACGCCGACCCCGACTACCTGGTTCGCTTCGTGGAGGCCGCGGTGCTGCCGGCACTGGGTCTGACCTGAGAATCAGGTCGCCGTCCATGGGATGACTGGACGGTGACCTGTCGGCGCCGCACCGTGGGGACGGGGGCGGCGCGCACCCCCGGCCGGGTGGGGCTCCTCTTGAGCGGAGGGGCGCCCCACCCGGCCGAACGCTGTCCGGGGCGGTTCACACCGTCTGGCCGTCGCCGCCGCCGGTCGACACCTTGATGCCCTTGGTGATGTCGTCGATGACCGACTGCTTCTCGGCGACGTCCACGCCGAAGCGGACCACGACGATCTGCGACGGGTTCGCGGGGGAGGGGAAGGCGAGCGACTCGACATAGCCGTCGGAGCCCTTGCTGGTGATGGCCTGCCAGCGGACCAGGTAGCCCTTCTGTCCGGCCACGGTGACCGCCCTGGAGTCCAGCACCTTGTGCGAGGTGATCGAGCCGTAGGTCTTGCCGCCGTAGGACTGCTCGGCGTTGGCCCCGATGTCGGCCTTCGCGACCTCCTCGGCCGTGCTGCCGGCGGTCTTGAGGAGCGCGGCCGGCGCCGAGAACGCGCCGCCCTTGGTGCAGGTCTGCGAGGTGTCCCCGGGGCACTTGTAGGAGTCGTTCGACGTGATCGAAGCACCCGCCGGGAGCTGCTGGCCGTACCAGTCGGCAGGGATGGGCAGGCTGATCCCGCTGATCGGATCGGACACCGAACCGCTCTTGATCTTCGGAGCATCGGACTGGCCGGGGCCGGGCGACTGGTTCCCGCCCGAACCGCCGGAACCACCGGACCCGCCGCCCGGACCGCCCTGACCGCCGCCCGGACCCTGCTGCGTGTTGACGTTGCCGCCCGAACCGTCGTTGCCGGCCAGCGCATACACACCCACACCGATGCACGCGAGGACGACCACGGCCGCCCCGACGGCGATGCCGGTGCGCAGCCCGCTCCGCGAAGCGGCCGGGGGCTGGACGGGATAGGCCGGATGGTCGGGGTATGCCGCATAGGCCGGGGCCTCCGGAGGGACCGTGCTCGCCGGATCCGGCCCGGACGTCGGCGTCCGAGCCGGGGGACCCCATACGGCGGCCGACCCCGCGGGGCGCGTCCGGTCCGTCCATGCCTTGCCGTCCCACCAGCGCTCGGTGGCGGGAGCCTCACTTGTCTGCCCGGGGTCGGGATACCACCCGGGAGGAGTCACCTGCGTCATGTCCCCACCGTATGAGGCCTCGGTGAAAGCGCGATGAGAGGATTCCGGCGTCAGGCCACCACCAGCCGTTTCGGCGCCCGCGCGCCCGGCGGCGGCAGCCGCAGGCCGTCCCGGCCGGGCGTGATCGAACCCAGCACGCTCGCATGCCGTGCCCCGGTGCTCGCGGGCTCGCTGCCGGCCAGACCGTGCGCGGTCAGAAACCCGAGCACCGCGAACGCGTAGGCCTCCTTCGCGTCCGAGGCCGGCCCCAGCTCCTCGGAGGCGCGCACCGGAATCCCAGGCAACCGCTGCCCCAACATCCGCATGAGCACCGGGTTGCGGACCCCGCCGCCCGAGGCGATCACCTCGGTGGCACCCAGCGTGCTCTGCAGATACGTCGGCAGCACGACCAGGGCGGTGTACCCGGCCGCCGCCCAGCCCATGACCCTCGCCGCGCCCGGCGCGATGGCCCCGGCGACCTCGCGCGGAGGAGGACTCACGGCCGCGGTCTCCCGCCGGAACGCCGGCGTCTCCGCCAGCCGCAGCCTCAGCCACAGTGCCGCCACCCCCGCACCGCCCAACAGCCCCAGCGCCACCGTGAACGACTGCCACGACCCCTACAGCCCACGCCGCCCCAGCGGCGCGAACTCCGTCATCACCGCCACCGCCCCACCGAACTCGCCACCCGCGGACAGCCCCTGAAGCACCCTCAGCAACGTCAGCGGCCACGGAGCGAGCCCCCCGACGACCGCATACGTCGGCAGCGCGCCGATCAGCGCCGTCGCGACCGTCATCAGCACGATCACCGCGATCAGCACCGGCGGCCGCCCGATCCGGTCACCCAGCCGCCCCGAACAGGGCAGCCCCGACCGGCCGGAAGAAGAACGCCAGCGCGAACGACGCATACGTGCTGACCAGCGCCTCGACCTCGTTGCCGCCCTCCGGGGTGAAGAACCGCGCCGCGATGACGGTCGCGAAACAGCCGTAGACACCGAACTCGTACCACTCGACGAAGTTGCCCACCGAACCCGCCGCGAGAGCCCGTACCGCAGACGACTCCCGCACGGCCCGGCGTTGTCCGAAAAACAGCGTCATTTCAGCGCCTTTTGACTGTCGGTTACCTTCAGACAGGCAGATGACAGGCTTCTTGCGTCGCCTGCCCGCACCCGCTGTCACCCATCACGGCAACAGCTACCCGGACCCCCCTCCACTTCTGCAATCCGACGGCTACGCTCGATGTCTGTACGTCGTTCGGGCGACTTGGGGAGGTAGCGGGATGACGGAGGTCCGGCCCATGGAGGCCGCCTCGGCCTCCCTGTGGGAGCGCGACGAGGAGATCACCGCCATCAAGCAGGCGATCGACACGCTGTGCGCCGACCGCTCGTCCTCGGGCAGCCTGCTGATGGTCCGCGGCGAGGCGGGCCTCGGCAAGACCGCCCTGCTGGCCGAGATCCGCCGCATCGCGGAACAGCGCAACTGCACGGTGTGGTCGACCCGCGGCGGCGAGACCCTCAGATCCGTTCCGTTCAATGTGGTCCGCCAGTTGCTGCAGCCCGCACTGGTCTCCCTCATGCCGGAAGAAGCCCGCGAGTACCTCGGCGACTGGTACGACATCGCAGGTCCCGCCCTCGGCATCACGGAACCCGGCGAACGCCAGGCCGACCCGCAGGGCGTCTGCGACGGCCTGGTCGCCGGGGTACGCCGGCTGGCCCGCCGCGACTGGCCGCTGGTCCTGCTGATCGACGACGCGCACTGGGCCGACCAGGAGACGCTCCGCTGGCTCGCCGCGTTCGCCCAACGTCTCGACGACCTGTCCGTCCTGGTCGTCGTGGCCCGCCGGCCCGGCGAGGTCAGCGGCGAGAGCGCCCGTCACCTCGATGCGATCGCCGCCGCCTCGGGCCACCCCGACGCCGACCTGAACGCCCTCACCCCGGACGCCACCGCGGGCCTCACCCGCGCCACCCTCGGCGCGCACGCCGACGCCCCGTTCTGCCGCGAGGTCTGGGCCGTCACCGGCGGCAACCCGTACGAGACCGTGGAACTCCTCGCCAAGGTCCAGGACAGCGAACTGGAGCCGACCGAGGGCGCGGCCGCCGAGCTGCGCGCCCTCAACCGCTCGGCCCGCGGCGGCGGCCTCGTCGCCCGCCTCGAGGAACTCGGCATCGCCGCCACCCGCTTCGCCTGGGCGGCCGCCATCCTGGGCACCGGCATCTCCGTCGGCCTGGTCGCAGAGCTCGCCACCATGGACCACGACGAGGCACTGCGCTGCGCCGAGCTGCTGCAGGACGCCCGCATCCTCACCGAACCCGACCCGGCGAGCGCCCAGGCCGGCGACGGCGACCTGGAGTTCGTGCACCCGCTGATCGCCACCGCCGTCTACAACTCCATCCCGGACGCCCTGCGCACCGCCATGCACGGCATCGCCGCCCAGGTCGTCACCGAGTCCGGACGAGGTGCCGCCATGGCCTCCCGGCACCTCCTGCAGGTCCACCCGGACGACGACGAGGAACTCGTCGAGCAACTGCGCGAGGCGGCCCGCGAACACCTCGCCGTCGGCGCCCCCGACGCGGCCCGCCGCTGCCTGGAGCGCGCCCTGCTGGAACCGCCCCTTCCCGAGATCCACGCGCGCGTGCTCTACGAACTCGGCTGCGCCACCCTCCTCACCGCCCCGGCCACCACCATCGACCACCTGCAGTCCGCGCTCGGCATGCCCGGCCTCGACGGCGACGAGCGCGTCGACGCCGTCTTCCGCCTCTCCCAGGCCCTCCTCCACAACGACCAGATGGAGGAGGCCGTCCGGACGGTCGAGGCGGAGGCGGCCCGGCACCCGGAGGGGCCCGCGAAGATGCGGCTGCAGGCCGTGCAGTACATGTGGGAGGGCATCTACTCCGGTGAGTCGAACTCGCCGGGACGCTCCGAGCGGCTTGCCGAACTGGCCCGCACCTGCACCGGCCGCAACAACTCCGAGCGCGTCCTCCTGATGCTGCGCGGCTTCGACGCCCTGATCCGGGGCGAGAACGCCGAGGAAGTCGTCGAGGTGTGCGACCGTGCCCTCGTCAACGGCCGCCTCGCACCGGGACTCGGCTGGACCGACACCGAGTGGGGCATCGAACTGCTGGTGATGCTCGCCAACTCCTACGCCTACACCGACCGCCTCGACCGCGCCGAGAGCTTCTACAACGAGGCCGTGCGCACCTACGAGTCGGCCGGCTGGAGCGGCGGTCACCTCTCCCTCGCTCATGCCCACATCGGCCTCGGACACCGCAGGCGCGGTCGGCTCAGGGAGGCGGAGGCGTCCCTGCGCGAGGCGCTGCGCCTCGCCGAGCGCGTCGGCCGCGGACTGCCCCTATACTGGTGCGCCACCAGCAATCTCATCGACGTCCTGCTCGCCCGCGGCCATGTCGACGAGGCCTGGGCGATCGCCGACCAGTGCGGTTTCGCGCCGCCCTACCCGTCCCCCATGGTGATGCTGGACCCGCGCTCCGTGCGCGGTCGGCTGCTGCTCGCCGTCGGCCGCACCCAGGACGGCATCAACGAGCTGGAGGAGGCCGAGAAGGCGGCGGCTGCGCGCGGCCACCACAACCCCCTGGTCATTCCCTGGGCCTTCGACCTCGCCCGGGCCCTCGCCAAGAAGGACCCGGCCCGGGCCGCGCAACTGGCCACGGATGCCCGGCGGCGCGCCGAGCGCTTCGGTACGGATACCGCCATAGGCGAGGCGCTCAGGTGCGCCGCCGCGCTGGAGACCGGGCAGCGGGCGGTTCGCTTGGCCGCGCAGGCCGTGGCCTACCTGGAGGCCTCGCCTTGCCAGTACGAACACGCCGCGGCGCGGGTTGAGTACGGGATCGCTGCGAGGTCCGTCACCGAGCTGAACCGTGGGTTGGCGCTGGCTCGTTCGTGTGGGGCGGACGGGTTGGTGGCGCAGGCTCGGGTGGCGCTGGAGAGTGGCCTCGGGGTCCGCTGAAGAGCTCAAGGGCGCAAGGTCGTGCGACGGCCCCGCGCCCCTGGGGGCTTACAGCGCCAGGAGTTGGTCCGTGACCGTCGACAGACGCTTGTGTACCTCTCGGTCGTACGTCGACTCGTGTGCCCTCGACGGGGTTGTGCCGTCGAAGTAGCCGCCTGTGCCCAGGTCCTGGGTGGCCAGGGCCAGTACGCCCGGGGCGCCGTCTGCGACCGTGTTCCACGGGGTGACTCCGCCCTCGCGGACCATGGCTGTGTCCATGAAGGTGGCCGGGTGGAGGACGTTGACCGAGATGCCGGTGTTCGCCAACTCCTCGGCCAGGGCGAAGGTGTGGGCGGCCAGGGCGAACTTGGCGCGGCGGTAGGCGGCGAAGCCGTCGTACTGGCGCCTGAATTCGATGTCGTCGAAGTCGAGGGGATCCTGGCCGACCGAGCCGACGTTGACGATCCGTGCGGGTGTGTTCGCGCGCAGTACCGGGAGCACGGCGCGGGTCAGCACGACCGGTGCCAAGTAGTTCACGGCGAGGCGCAGTTCGTGGCCGTCGGCGCTCAGTTCACGCCCGGCGCCGGGCGCGCCCGCTCCCACGCCCGCGTTGTTGATCAGGACGTCGAGGTCGGGGTGGGCGTCGGCGACGTGGGCGCCCAGCTCGCGCACCTGCGTCAGCGAGGCGAGGTCGGCGACGAAGCCGTCCGCGTCGCCCTCGGTGCGCAGCTCCTCGACCAGCCGCTCCGTACGGCCCGGATCGCGGCCGTGCGCGAGCACGAGGTGCCCGGAGCGGACCAGCTCGAAGGCCACGTAGCGGCCGAGGCCGGAGGTGGCGCCGGTGATCAGGATGGTGGACATGCCTCCACCGTAGGCGCGCGGTGCAGGCATGTGCGAGAGGCTGCTGGAGGTACCACCAGCAGGGTCACCCTCTGAGACCGGTTGCCCTCAGAGGCCGTCCTCCTCGGCCAGCACCCGCTGGGCCGCCGCGAACGCCGAGTTCGCCGCCGGGACCCCGCAGTACACGGCCGTCTGCAGCAGTACGGCGCCGATCTCCTCGGAGGTGAGCCCGTTGCGCCGGGCCGCCCGCACGTGCATGGCCAGCTCGTCGTAGTGCCCGTGTGCGACCAGCGCCGTCAGTGTGATCATGCTGCGTTCGCGGCGGCTGAGCGTCGGGTCGGTCCAGATCTCGCCCCAGGCGTAGCGCGAGATGAAGTCCTGGAAGCGGGCGGTGAAGGGCGTCTGCCGGGCCTGCGCCCGGTCCACGTGCGCATCGCCGAGCACCTCCCGCCGTACCTCCATGCCGCGCCTGGCACCTGAGCCGAGGTGGGTCCGGAGGGCGGTCAGCACGGCTTCCGGACACTGGGCGGGCGCCAGATGCGCGGCGTGCGGAAGCTCCACCAGCGTGGCGCCGGGCACGGCGTCCGCGATCTCCCGCAGATGCGGCGGCGGAGTCGCCTTGTCCTCGCGCCCGGCGATCAGCAGCGTGCGCACGGAGATCTCCGGGAGCCGTTCCCGCAGATCGAAGGCGGCCAGCGCGTCACAGCAGGCGGCGTACGCCTCGGGGTCGGCCTCCGCCTGGTCCCGCACCAGCTCCGGCACGGAGAAGCCGGGCGTGAACCAGCGCGCGTCGGCACTGGCCACGAGCGAGTCCAGCCCCTCGCGCCGCACCAGCTCGGCCCGCTCCTGCCACGGCTTCGCGCCGTTGAAGTGGGCCGAGGAGCAGATCACGGCCAGGGAGGACAGCCGTTCGGGGTGGTGCAGGCCGAGATGCAGTCCGACGGCACCGCCGAGCGACACCCCCGCATACGCGAACCGCTCGATGCCCAGCGAGTCGGCGAGCGCGAGCACCAGATCGGCGAGGTCAGCGACGGTCGCGCCGGAACCGATCAGACCGGGCGCCGACCCGCCGTGCCCCGGCAGGTCCCAGCGGATCACGCGGTGGGTGATGGACAGCTCGGGTGCCACCTTGTCCCACAGCGCGTACGACGTCCCGAGCGAGGGACCGAGCAGCAGCGGCGGAGCGGAAGTGGACCCCTCGGCACGGTGGTTGAGGCGTTTGTCGGTCAACGTCGCTCCAGGGCACGGTCGGTGAGGGATCCGGCGGAGCCGGTGTAACGGGCGGGGTCGGTGAGCTCGACGACGTCGATGTCCTTCAACTCCGTTTTCTCGGCGAGCAGTTCGGCCAACGGCCGCCCTTCGGTGTAGGTGCGCTTCGCCAGCTCCGTGAGCAGGGCCTTGGCGCGGGCGCGGCCGAGCACGGGAGCCAGCTCCGCGGACAGCCGCTCCGAGACGATCAACCCGTGGGTCAGATCCAGGTGTTCACGCATGACGTCCGGGTGCACGCGCAGGCCTTCGGCCAGTTCGGCGGCGTTCCGGGCGGCACCGCCGACCAGCCGCAGCAGATCCCGGAGCGGTTCCCACTCGGCGTGCCAGGCCCCGGCCGGACGCTCCTCCTCGGCGGCCAGCGATCCGTACAGGGTCGCCGCGAGCTGCGGAGCACGCCGGGCCGCGGCCGCGATCAGCGTGGACCGCACGGGGTTCGCCTTGTGTGGCATCGCCGACGAGCCGCCGCCGCTGCCCTCCGCGACCTCGGCGACCTCGGTACGGCCGAGAGCCAGCACGTCCGCGGCGAGCTTGCCCAGCGCCCCGGCCGCGAAGGCCAGGCATCCGGCGAGGTCGGCGATCGGCGTGCGCAGGGTGTGCCAGGGCAGAATCGGTTCGCGAAGCCCCAGTTCGTGGGCGTAGGCCGCCGTCAGGGCCTGCGTGTCCTGGGCGCCGTACACGGTGAAGGCCGCCAATGTCCCTGCTGCGCCGCCGAGTTGGGCGGGCAGCGCGTCCCGTACGGCCTTGATGCGGTCCCGCGCGTCGAGGACGAGCGAACGCCAGCCGGCCGCCTTCAGCCCGAGCGTCGTCGGTACGGCGTGCTGGGTGAGCGTCCGTCCCGGCATCGCGGTGTCGCGGTGGTCCGCGGCCAGCCGGGCCAGCGCCCGTTCGGTGCGGCCGAGGTCGGCGAGGACCAGGCCCAGGGTGCGCACGGCGACCAGCATCGTCGCCGTGTCCATGATGTCCTGGCTGGTCGCGCCGCGGTGGACGTAGGGCCCGTACTCCTCGCCGACCGCCTTCGTCAGGTCGGCGAGCAGAGGGATGACCGGGTTGCCGCCCGCGCGGGCGCGCTCGGCGAGGGAGCGTACGTCGAAACGGGCGGCGTCGGCCGCCTCGGTCACCGCGGCCGCCGCCTCGGACGGCGCGAGGCCGAGAGCGGACTGGGCCCGGGTCAGGGCGGCCTCGGCGTCGAGCAGGGCCTGCAGAAAGGCCGTGTCGCCGGTCGCCGAAGCGGCGGGGGAGCCTGCCCACCCGGGGGCGAGCAGGCCGGTGTCGTCGAAGCCGACAGAAGTCACTGGAACTCCAGGAAGACCGTCTCGCCTTCGCCCTGAAGGCGGATGTCGAAACGGTATGTGCCCCTGCCGTCGTCCGTCGCGATCAGCGTGCCGCGTCGCCCGTCCGGTACCTGGGACAGCACCGGGTCCGCGGCGAGCGCCGCCTCGTCACCGGGCAGATAGATCCGGGTGAACAGGTGCACCAGCAGCCCGCGCGCGAACACACAGACGCTGAGGTACGGCGCACTGCGTCCCCGCGCGCCGGGCCGCAGCGTCCGCGCGTACCAGTGGCCGTTGGCGTCCGTCTGGATGCGTCCCCAGCCGGTGAACTCCACGCCGTTGCGGCCCAGATAGCCGCCGCTCGCCGGGTCGCGCCGGATCGAACCGTCGACCTGCGGGATGTTGCCGTCGGGGTCGGCGCCCCACAGCTCCACGAAGGCGTCCGGCAGCGGGTTGCCCTCTCCGTCGTAGATGTACCCCTGGACGGTGATCGTGTCCGGGTGGCCGACGGGGGCGATGTCGCCGCCGCCGGGGAAGGGCAGGGCATGGCCGTAGAAGGGGCCCACCGTGTGCGACGGGGTCGGGAGCACCGTCTCCGGACGGCTCGTGTCGATCTTCGTCATGGCAGGTCAGCGTCCTTCTTCGATCCAGGTGGCGTGCGGCCCGTCCAGCACGATGTCCCAGTGGTAACCCATCGAGAACTCCGGCACGGACAGGTTGTGGTCGTATGTGGCGACCAGCCGCTGCCGGGCCGCGTCGTCGGTCACCGACTGGATGATCGGGTCGTACGGGAACAGCGGGTCGCTCGGGAAGTACATCTGCGTCACGAGCCGCTGTGTGAACGCCGTGCCGAAGAGCGAGAAGTGGATGTGCGCCGGCCGCCAGGCGTTGAGGTGCTGACGCCACGGGTACGGGCCCGGCTGCACGGTGGTGAAGTGGTACTGCCCGTCGTCGTCGGTCAGTGTGCGGCCGACGCCGGTGAAGTTCGGGTCCAGCGGGGCGTCGTGCTGCTCGCGCTGGTGGGCGTAGCGGCCGGCCGAGTTGGCCTGCCAGATCTCGATGAGCTGACCGCGGATCGGACGCCCGTCCCGGTCGAGCAGCCGCCCGGAGACGGTGATGCGCTCGCCGATCGGTTCGCCGGTGTGCTGCCGGGTGAGGTCGTTGTCGATCTCGGTGATGTCGCGCTCGCCGAAGGCAGGGGAGGAGAGTTCCACCAGCTCCGGGTCCTTCGTCACGTCGATGGTGATCGGCGGCTGCTCGGGGTGCCGCAGGACGGACGAGCGGTACGGCGCGTAGTCGCGTCGCGGCTGGTGCTCCACGGGCGCCCCGTCGGCGATCCGCTTCTCGTACGCGGCGTGCTCGGCCGCGATCTCCTGGTCGATGTCCTGCTGGGTGAGAGTCATGGGGGTCCCTGGGGCTTCCTGGGTGTTCTTAACGTTCGAGGACGAGGGCGAGGCCCTGGCCGACGCCGATGCAGAGGGTGGCGACGCCGGTTCCGGAGCCGCGGCGGGCGAGCTGGTGCGCGACGGTGCCGGCGAGCCGGGCACCGGAGGCACCGAGCGGGTGACCGAGGGCGATGGCGCCGCCCTGCGGGTTGAGGATCGCGGGATCGAACTCGGGCCATTCGGCGACGCAGCCCAGCACCTGGGCGGCGAACGCCTCGTTCAGCTCCAGCACGGACAGGTCCGCGAAGGCCTTGCCCGCCTTGGCCAGGGCCCGGTTGACCGCCTCGACCGGGGCGAGGCCGAAGTAGTGCGGGTCGACGGCGTTGACGCCGGTCGCCGAGACACGGGCCAGCGGCTCGCGGCCGACCGCTTCCAGGCCCTCCTCGTCGACCAGCAGCAGGGCGGCGGCGCCGTCGTTCAGGGGCGAGGCGTTGCCTGCGGTGACCGTGCCGCCGTCCTTGCGGAAGGACGGCTTCAGCTTGGCCATCGCGGCAAGGGAGGCGTCCGGCCGGACGCACTCGTCGACGGCGAAGGCGACCGGGTCGCCCTTGCGCTGCGGGATGGAGACGGGCGCCGACTCGGCGTCGAACAGGCCCTGTTGCTGGGCGGCGGCGGCCTTGCGGTGACTGGCCAGGGCGAACTCGTCCTGCTGCTCACGGCTGATCTTGTGCTTGTCGGCGATCAGTTCGGCCGACTCGCCGAGCGGAATGGTCCACTGCGGGTCCATCTGCGGGTTGACCATGCGCCAGCCGAGCGTGGTGGAGTACAGCTCGGTGTGGGCGGCGGGGAAGGGCTTGTCGTTCTTGGGCAGCACGTACGGGGCGCGGGTCATCGACTCCACGCCTCCGGCCACGGCGATGTGGGCGTCGCCGACCGCGATGGCGCGGGCCGCCTGGATGACCGCTTCCAGGCCGGAGGCGCACAGCCGGTTGACGGTCACCCCGGGCACGGAGGTCGGCAGCCCGGCCAGCAGCGCGGCCATGCGGGCGACGTTGCGGTTCTCCTCGCCCGCCCCGTTCGCGTTGCCGAAGTAGACGTCCTCGATCCGGGATGGATCCAACTGCGGTGTCCGAGCGAGGAGTTCACGGATCGCGTGGGCGGCCAGGTCGTCCGGGCGGACGGAGGCGAGGCCGCCGTTGTAGCGGCCGATCGGGGTGCGCACCGCATCGACGATGTAAACCGAGTTCACAGCAGCTCCTCCGCAACGGTCAGCTTGGCGCCGGTCCGGGCGACGGCGTCGTCGACGCTCACTCCGGGGGCCACCTCGGTCAACACGAGTCCGTCCGGTGTCACGTCGATCACGCCGAGATCGGTGATGACACGGTCCACACACGCCTTGCCGGTCAACGGCAGCGCACACTCCTCAAGGATCTTCGCCGAGCCGTCCTTGGCGGTGTGGGTCATCACCACGATCACCGTGCGGGCCCCGTGCACCAGGTCCATCGCCCCGCCGATCCCGGTGATCAGTTTCCCGGGGATCGCCCAGTTCGCCAGGTCACCACGGGCGGAGACCTGCATCGCGCCCAGCACCGCGACATCGATGTGCCCGCCCCGGATCATCGAGAACGACAGTGCCGAATCGAAGAAGGACGCCCCCGGCAGGACGGTCACGGTCTCCTTGCCGGCGTTGATCAGATCCGGGTCGACGGCGTCCTCGGTGGGGTAGGGGCCGGTGCCGAGGATCCCGTTCTCCGACTCCAGCACCACCTCCACTCCCGCCGGGAGGTGGTTCGGGATCAGTGTCGGCAGTCCGATGCCGAGATTGACGTACTGCCCGTCCTCCAGCTCGCGCGCGGCCCGCGCGGCCATCTGCTCGCGTGTCCAGGCCATCAGCTGCTCACCGTCCGCTGCTCGATCTTCTTGTCCCGTGCCTGCTCCGGCGTCAGGGCGACCACCCGCTGCACGAAGATCCCCGGCAGATGCACCGCGTCCGGATCGATCCTGCCGGGCTCCACCAGCTCCTCCACCTCGGCGATCGTGACCCGCCCGGCCATCGCGGCGAGGGGGTTGAAGTTGCGGGTGGACTTGTTGAACACCAGGTTCCCGTGCCGATCGCCCTTCGCCGCCCGTACCAGCGCGAAGTCGGTGCGGATGCCCCGCTCCAGCACGTACTCGGTGCCGTCGAACTCCCGCACCTCCTTCGGCGGCGAGGCCAGCGCGACCCCGCCCTGGCCGTCGTAGCGCCAGGGCAGTCCTCCGTCGGCGACCTGTGTGCCGACCCCGGCCGGGGTGTAGAAGGCCGGGATTCCGGCCCCGCCCGCCCGCAGCCGCTCCGCCAGCGTGCCCTGCGGGATCAGCTCCACCTCCAGCTCTCCGGCCAGGTACTGCCGCGCGAACTCCTTGTTCGCCCCGATGTAGGAGCCGGTCACCCGCGCGATCCGCCCCGCCGCGAGCAGCACCGCAAGCCCCGTCTCCATCGCCCCGCAGTTGTTGGAGACCACGCTCAGCCCGGACACACCCCGCTCGTGCAACGCGCCGATCAGCACGTTCGGCACACCGCTCAGCCCGAACCCGCCCACCGCGAGCGACGCACCCTCCGGCACATCCGCCACCGCCTCAGCGGCCGTGGCGACCACCTTGTCCATCCGCGAAGCCCCATCCCGTCAGAGCGCCCGGTCACGAATTAATCAGGGCACTGAGTATTTCAGTGAAGTTTCCTTCACGCTGCCACCGGAGCCGCCGGACGTCAAGACCCTCAAGAACAGCAAGGTCAGTAGCGAAATGCGGCTCTGCAGACAGTCGACTACACGACGAGTATCGTTCAGTGCACCAACGAATTCGACCTCGGGAGCGCACATGGCCGCGGTGGACCTCACCACCCACCCCGGGCACCTGGCCCGGCGGCTGCAGCAGGCCCACTACCTGCTGTGGAACACGATGGTCTCGGAGGAGATCACCTCGCCGCAGTTCGCGGTCCTCAACGCGCTCGTCGCCGAGCCGGGCCTGGACCAGCGCACGGTGGGGGAGCGGGTGGGCCTCGACCGGTCGACGATCGCCGAGGTGATCAGCCGGCTCGGGCGCCGCGGGCTGCTCGACAAGGTGCGTGATCCGCAGGACGGCCGCCGTTTCCTGCTGCGCCTGACCGACGACGGTGTGCGCACCCACCGCAAGCTGACGGTGCGCACGGCCCGGATGAACCAGGTCTTCCTGGCCCCGCTCTCCGCCGAGGAGCAGTCGGTGTTCTTCGATCTCATCCGGCGGGTCGCCGATGCGGCCGAGGGGCTCCGCAACCCGGCGGAACCCCTCGTGGCACAGGGCTGAGCGCTCCGGACCTAGCGTGGTGCCTTCGTCAGTACCACCCATACCTGGCCCTTCGCGAAGGCGACCGGCCTGCCGTCCTTCGTCGTGAACTGTGTGCCGTCGGTGGCCTTCCTGCGCTGCCAGTTGACGTCGTAGACGCGTCCGTCGCGCAGGACCTGCGCCTTCCCGGAGCCGACCGTCTCGGTGTACGGCGTGTTGTTGCCGAGGCGGTCGTGGAAGGCGGACTGCCGCACCTTCACGTACTGCACGACGACCGTCGCCGGCGCCACCCGCCTTCCGCCGGTCGCCGTGGTGGGTCTGCCGTCCATCGCGACCAGGTAGCGGTGCAGGCCCGCGGACCAGGCGAAGGTGAAGCCGGCGGCCGGGAAGCGGATCGTGCGGGTGTTCTCCGGTCTGCCGCCGGCCGGTGCGGCGCCGTAGCGGAAACCGGTGGTCAGCGCCTTCGCACCCGGTGGCGACGGCATCAGGCGGGCGGGGTGCAGGTAGAGGTTGTCCGGCGCGGGTCTGTCGGTGCCGCGGAAGTAGGCTCCGGGCGCCTTTTCGGGCGGCTCCGCCCGCAGGGGCGCGCTGTTGATCAGCGGCAGCAGCTTGTGCTGCGCCCCGGAGAAGGCGAGCGTCGGACGGTGGAACTGGCGCAGCAGCTCCAGATCCGACTCGCGGGCACTGCGCACCGGCCCGACGACCTTCGGCAGTGTGCTCGCGTAGACCGCCATCAGGCGGCTCAGCCCGCCCTCGACCTGTTCCGCGTACACGACGTCCGCCGAGTCGAGTCCCGTCTGGGGCCGGGCCTCGGGCGCGTTGTCGATCTTCACGGCCAGTACGGGGGCGCCGCCGGTGGTCTCCTTCGGCTGCCTGGGGGCCTGCGTCCGGCCGCGCCCGTCCTGCGCCGGGCCGTGCTGATCCGTACAGCCTGCCGCCAGCGCGGCCGTCGCCGTGGCGGCCAGCAGCGCCACTGTCATCGAGGCGCGTCGCGGACGCGCCCGCCGTCCCGTGCTCACCGTGGCATCACATCCCGTGTCATTGATTGTGTGCTTATACGTTCACTTATGCCCATACCCGCTTGGTTCTGATCGCGCGCGTTCGATACGCCCATTGGCCCTGACCCGCTCCGGGCCCTGTTTCCGGCCGTGCTCCCGATCCCGCTTCGGGAAGCGGCGGGGCGGGTACCCGGGCGGCACCGCAGGAGCAGACAGACCTGTGCGATGGAGGGAGCGCCACGCGATGAAGGCTGTGACCTGGCAGGGGAAGCGGGACGTACGAGTGGAGGAGATGCCCGATCCGGGGATCCAGGAGCCGACCGATGCCGTCATCCGCATCACCTCGACGGGGCTGTGCGGCTCCGATCTGCATCTGTACGAGGTACTCACGCCGTTCATGACACCGGGCGACATCCTCGGACACGAACCGATGGGCATCGTCGAGGAGGTCGGGGCCGCGGTGCCGGACCTCGCGGTGGGCGACCGGGTGGTGGTGCCGTTCCAGATCGCGTGCGGCAACTGCTGGATGTGTCTGACGGGGCTGCCGACGCAGTGCGAGACCACACAGGTGACCGGCGAGGGCATGGGCGCCGCTCTCTTCGGCTACACCCGCCTGTACGGCGCGGTGCCGGGCGCCCAGGCCGAGTACCTGCGGGTGCCGCAGGCGCAGTACGGGCCGATCAAGGTCCCGGAAGGTCCGCCCGACGACCGTTTCGTCTATCTCTCCGACGTCCTGCCCACCGCCTGGCAGGCAGTGGAGTACGCGGGGATCCCGGAGGGCGGCAGCGTCGCCGTACTCGGTCTCGGGCCGATCGGTGACATGGCCTGCCGTGTCGCCCAAGTGCGCGGCGCCGGGCGGGTGTTCGGGGTGGACCTGGTGAGCGAGCGGCTGCGCCGGGCGAAGGCTCGCGGCGTGGAGACCTACGACCTGCGGAGCTTCGACAGCGAGAAGGAGCTCGTCCAGGCGATCCGCGACGAGACCGACGGGCGCGGCCCCGACGCCGTGATCGACGCGGTCGGCACCGAGGCCCACGGCAGCGCGGCCGCACGGCTGGCCCAGCAGGCCTCGGCGCTGCTGCCCCGCAAGATCGCGGGCCCGCTCGCCGAACGCTTCAGCATCGACCGCCTCGCCGCTCTGCACACCGCCATCGAACTGGTCCGCCGCGGCGGCACGCTTTCCCTCGTCGGCGTCTACGGCGGCACGGCCGATCCGATGCCGCTGCTCACCATGTTCGACAAGCAGCTCCAGATCCGCATGGGCCAGGCCAACGTACGCCGCTGGAGCGACGAGATCCTCCCGTACCTGACGGACGAGGACCCCCTCGGCGTCGACGACTTCGCCACCCACCGGCTGCCGCTGGCGGACGCGCCGCACGCGTACGAGATGTTCCAGCGCAAGCAGGACGGAGCGGTCAAGGTGCTGATGACACCGTAGGGGCGTGCCACCCGGGCAGCGCCGGTCAGGCGCCCCCGGCCCCGAAGACCTCCGCCAGGTCGTACCGCACCGGTTCCTCCAGCTGGGCGTAGGTGCAGCTCTCCGGGGTGCGGTCCGGGCGCCAGCGGCGGAAGCGTGCCGTGTGCCTGAAGCGCGCCCCGTTCTCCATGTGGTCGTACGCCACCTCGGCCACCCGCTCCGGTCTCAACGGCACCCAGGACAGGTCCTTCTTGCCCGACCAGCGGCTCGGGGCGCCGGGCAGCCGGGCCGTCTCGTGCGCCGTCTCGTCCGACCAGGCCGCCCAGGGGTGCCCCGCTGAGTCCTCCATCCGCAAGGGCTCCAGTTCCTCGATCAGCTCCGCGCGCCGCTTCATCGGGAACGCCGCCGACACGCCCACGTGCTGCAGGGTGCCCCGGTCGTCGTAGAGGCCGAGCAGCAGTGAGCCCACGATCGGGCCGCTCTTGTGGAGGCGGTAGCCCGCGACGACGACGTCCGCGGTGCGCTCGTGCTTGATCTTGTACATGGCGCGCTCGTCCTGGAGGTAGCGGCCGGTGAGCGGCTTGGCGACGACTCCGTCCAGGCCCGCCCCCTCGTACTGCTCGAACCAGCTCTGCGCCACGTCGATGTCGGTGGTGGCCGGCGCGAGGTGGACCGGCGCGGTGACGTCGGCAAGTGCCCGCTCCAGCAGCGCCCGCCGGTCGGTCAGCTGCACGTCCAGCAGCGATTCGTCCGCCAGGGCGAGCAGGTCGAAGACCACGAACGACGCCGGAGTCTTCTCCGCGAGCATCCGCACCCGGGAGTCCGCCGGGTGGATACGTTCGGTGAGCGCGTCGAAGTCCAGCCGCCCCTCCCGGGCGATGACGATCTCTCCGTCCAGCACGCACCGCTCGGGCACCCGCTCCTTCACCGCGGCCACCAGCTCGGGAAAGTACCTGGTCAGCGGCTTGCCGGTACGGCTGCCGAGCTCGACCTCGGTCCCGTCACGGAACACGATCGCCCGGAAGCCGTCCCACTTCGCCTCGTAGTGCATGCCCGGCGGAATCCTCGCCACCGACTTGGCGAGCATCGGCTTCACGGGCGGCATCACCGGCAGATCCATGGTTCCGATTCTGCTCGCATACGATGCTTGTCGCCCGGTATGCGAGGTTTACGAGCTACGCCTACCGTGGCCGCATGGGTGAAGCGGTGGAACTGGAAGCGGGCGGCCGCACCGTCCGCCTGTCCAGCCCGGACAAGATCTTCTTCCCGGAGCGCGGTTTCACCAAGCTGGACCTCGCCCGGTACTACGTCGCGGTCGGCCCCGGCATTCTGCGTGCCCTGCGCGACCGGCCCACCACCCTGGAGCGCTACCCGGAGGGGGTGACCGGCGAGAACTTCTTCCAGAAACGGGCGCCCAAGAACATGCCCGACTGGATCCCGACCGCCCACATCACCTTCCCCAGCGGCCGCAGCGCCGACGAGATGTGCCCCACCGAGGAGGCCGCCGTCCTGTGGGCCGCCCAGTACGGCACGCTCACCTTCCATCCCTGGCCGGTGCGCCGCGACGACGTCGACCGCCCCGACGAACTCCGCATCGACCTCGACCCGCAGCCCGGCACCGACTACGACGACGCCGTCCGCGCCGCCCACGAACTGCGCGTCGTCCTCGACGAGTTCGGCGGGCTCAAGGGCTTCCCGAAGACCTCCGGTGGCCGTGGACTGCACGTCTTCGTGCCGATCGAGCCGCGCTGGACCTTCACCCAGGTACGCCGCGCCGCCATCGCCGTGGGCCGGGAGATGGAACGCCGGATGCCGGACCACGTGACGATCAAGTGGTGGAAGGAGGAGCGGGGCGAGAAGATCTTCATCGACTACAACCAGACCGCCCGCGACCGCACCATCGCCTCCGCCTATTCCGTACGACCTCGCCCGCACGCCCCCGTCTCGGCGCCCCTGAGGTGGGACGAGGTGGGCGTCGCGCACCCGCGGGACTTCGACATCGCGACCATGCCCGCACGCTTCGCCGAACTCGGCGATGTGCACGCGGACATGGACCACCGGCGCTTCTCGCTGGAGGGCCTGCTCGAACTCGCCCGCCGCGACGAGCACGACCACGGGCTGGGTGATCTGCCGTACCCGCCCGAGTACCCCAAGATGCCGGGGGAGCCCAAGCGGGTACAGCCGAGCCGGGCGAAGAAGCAGCCGCCTACAACTCCTTGATCCGGATGTCCCGGTGGGACACGACATCGGTCCTGCTGTGCGCGGCGCGGAGAAGACCTGGCCCTCACGACGGGTCCCGATGATCCGAGAGCGCTCTCACGGCGCCGCCCGCCCGGAGCTATCCTGATCGGCAACCGCCGAGCAGGAGCAGGAGCCCGAAGTGACCGACACAGCGCCGCGCCCCACGCTGGAGGCCGTGGCCGCCCGGGCGGGCGTGTCCCGGGCGACCGCCTCACGCGTGGTGAACGGCGGCGACGGGGTCAGGGAACCCCTGGTGGCACGGGTCCGGCGGGCGGTGGAGGAACTCGGATACGTGCCCAACCAGGCTGCCCGCAGCCTGGTGACCAAACGGCACGACGCCGTGGCCGTGGTCATTGCCGAGCCGGAGACCCGCGTCTTCGCCGACCCCTTCTTCGCGCTGCAACTGAGGGGAATCAGCAAGGAGTTGACGGCCCACGACAACCAGCTCGTGCTGCTGCTCACCGAGGGCCGCGACGACCACGCCCGCGTCGGCCGCTACCTGGCCGGCGGTCATGTCGACGGCGCCCTCGTCTTCTCCCTGCACCTCGACGATCCGCTGCCCGGGCTGATCCGGCATGCGGGTGTGCCAACGGTGTTCGGCGGGCGGCCCGGCTGGAGCGACGGCCGCAGCGGGGTGGTCTACGTCGACAGCGACAACCGCGGCGGTGCTCGTGAGGCCGTACGCCATCTCGCCGGCCTCGGCCGTACCCGGATCGCACACATCACCGGGCCCCTCGACCAGACGTCCGCGGCGGACCGGCTCGACGGCTTCCGGGACGTCATGGTCGACGCCGATCCCAGGCTCATCGTCGAGAGCGACTTCACTCCGGCCGGCGGTGAGCGGGCGATGAGTGAACTCCTCGAGCGCCGCCCCGATCTGGACGCGGTGTTCGCCGCCAACGACCTCACCGCGGCGGGTGCGCTGCGCGTGCTGCGTGAGCGCGGGCGGCGAGTGCCCGAGGATGTCGCCGTGATCGGCTTCGACGACATGCTGCCGGTCGCCGAGCAGACCGACCCGCCGCTGACGACGGTCCGTCAGGACATCGAGGAGATGGGCCGGCTGATGGCCCGACTGCTGCTGCGCCGTCTCGGTCCCCGCCCCGCCGACCAGGGCGTGGCAGACGCACCGTCCAGCGTGGTCCTGCCGACGACACTCGTGCGACGGGCCTCGGCGTAGCCGGGCGGCTCGGCCTGGATCGCCGGGGCAGGCGCAGAGCGCCGTGAACGCCTTTGGTGCGGTCAGGCCCTGGCGTGGCGCCGTGTGTCGTCGGCGGAGCGGACTTCCTCGGCTCGCACGAGCAGGGAGAGCAGTGCTGCGACGGTCAGTCCGGCCTCGGCGGGATGGCGCAGGACCTTGCTGGGATCGATGCGGTAGGTGTTGGTCCGTCCCTCCCGGGTGTGGGAGAGATAGCCGGCATGTTCGAGGTCGGAAATGATCTTCTGAACGGCGCGTTCGGTGAGGCGGCAGTGTGCGGCGATGTCACGGATCCGGGCGCTGTGATCGTCGGCGATGGCTGCCAGTACGCGCGCATGATTCGTGACGAACGTCCATCCAGTGTGTGGCTCGGGCACTCCATCCATGTTCCAACTGTAGCGACTCACTGTTCGCGTATTCAAAAGCACGTACTAGATTTCACGTATTTCTTGACGTGTGCGGGGGAACAGGGAAACCTTGGGAGCGGAGACGGACGAGCACTCGAGGGAGAGAAGGCCATGTCGGAGCCTGCGCAGTCCGCGCAGACATGCCTGGTGACGATCGACGTCGTGCCGGACGGCGATCGCATGAACGTCCGGGTGCGCGGTGAGCTCGACCACGGCGGCCGACAGCTCGAAAACGGCCTGACCGAGGCCCTGGACGGTTCGGCGAGCGGTATCGACCTGGACCTGAGCGCCATCGGTTTCTGCGACTGCTCCGGCCTCAACCTTCTGCTCGGTCTGCGGCGGAAGGCTCTCGACGAGGGCAAGACGATCACCATCAGTTCCAGCAGCCCTTCGGTCGACCGGCTGCTGGAGCTGACCGGCGCCCGGGAGCTGTTCGCGCTCCCCGGCTCCGACGATGCCGGGAGCACCGAGCCGGATGCTGCCGGTGGCGGTCCGACGGCGCCGGAGGCGGTCGATCAAGAGCTGCGCAAGGAGGTCGCCGAGCTGCGACGGGCGATGCAGACGCGGCCGTCCATAGACCTGGCCCGCGGCATCCTGATGGCCTCCTTCAGCCTGAGCCCCGAGGTGGCGTGGACCGTGCTCGTCAGCGCCTCCCAGAACACCAACACCAAGCTGCACGTCCTGGCCCAGGACCTGGTCGGCACCGTTCAGGGCACGCCGCTGCCCGAGGAGGTGCAGCACCAGCTGGCGGCCGCGGTCGCCCAGGCGCGTGCGGCCGTCCCGCTGGCATGACCGTCCGGTGTCCTCGTCACCTCACGTCTGCGGCGCTGCGCTCTTGATCACCGCGAAGCGGGCGCCGTAGGGGTCTGCGAGTTTGGCGAAGCGGCCCACGCCCTCGATGTCCGTGGCGGCAACGCGCACCTCGCCGCCCAGTTCCTGTGCCCTGACGAGCATGGCGTCCGTGTCGGCGACCTCGAAGTACGGCAGCCAGTAGGCGCGGTCCTCCGACGGGTCGTCGGCGAGCGGGACGATGCCGCCGAACATGGAGTCCTCACCGCCCCCGGCGGGATTGACGGTGGTGTACGTGCCACCGGGGAAGTCCACCGCAGCCGTCTCCAGGCCCAACGTCTCGTGGTAGAACCAGGCGGCCGCGGCGATGTCCGGGGTGTACAGCTCGACCCATGACAGCGCGCCCGCCTCGTTCGCCACGTCGAGGCCCTTGGTCCGGCCCGGCTGCCAGATGCCGAACGGCACGCCCGCCTTGTCGGCCAGGATCGCCATGTGCCCCTCGCCCATCACGTCCATGGGCTGCATCAGCACACTGCCGTGTGCCTGCTCGGCCGCCTTGGCGGTGGCCTCGGCGTTCCCGCTCTGGAAGTACACGGTCCAAGTCGGCGGCCCCTGCTCGGGCGTGGTCTGCACACCGCCCGCCGCGGTCTTCCCGTCCAGCTGGAAGAAGCCGTATCCGCCGGCGTCCGGCCCCGCCGACTGGAACCGCCAGCCGAACAGGCCGCCGTAGAAGGAGATGGCGCCGTCGATGTCGGAGGTGCCGACGTCGAGCCAGTTGGGAGCGCCGTTGACGAAACGGGTGGTGAGCATCTTCGCCCTCCTCGGAAGGGTCCCGTTCTCTGCACTGCCGAGTCTTGCACCGCCCACTGACAATCGCTGCCGGAGCCCTCTTTCCACCGGCTTCCGCGCGCCGCCGTGCGCCGCGGTGGGTCCGGGCGCCACCATCAGGGTGGCCGGGGGCCGCGCCGGGCGGCGTTGATGACGCGTTGATCGAACGTTTTTCGGCCCCCGGCACGATCTCGTCCATGCACATCGACACCATCACCCCGGCCGACTTCGCCTGGCAGGCCCAGGCTCAGGCGCTGTGCGCACAGACGGGGGCGGACTTCTTCTTTCCGGAGCCGGGCAGCTCGGTGCGTGAGGCGAAGCGCATCTGCGGCATGTGCGAGATCCGCCCGGCCTGCCTCGAGTACGCCCTGCAGAACGACGAACGCTTCGGCGTCTGGGGCGGCCTGTCGGAGAAGGAACGCCTCGAACTCAGGCGGACGACACGCTGAAGCGGGCGGGTAGCGCGGGGGTTCCGGCCCCGTCCCGGCCCCCAGGCGGGCC
>NZ_JBFBBE010000036.1:0-87127 GCF_040682555.1 Streptomyces sp. NPDC051172 | reverse complement strand
CCTTGCCTCGACAACAAGTTGATCTATCAGGACGTCCCGTTGCGTCATTCACCCGGGCTTGACCTGCGGCTCAAGACTCAAACGCAACGGTGTTGAAGGTTCACGAGCAGCGTGATCACCTTCACGGCGGGTGCGCCGCGCCCGGATGCAGATCAGCGATGCTGCGATCGCTTTACGGGGGCTTCAAAGAGGCCTGGCGGGTAGCGGAGCCCAGCCGAAAATCCTGGACCTGGCTGTGAGGTGGTCGGCCCCGGTGGTGCTGGAGCCACTGGTCGAGGGCTGCGAAGTCGGTGTCCGTGAGGCCGTACCGCGGGTCGGCCCGGATGAAGGCGCGGCCGGCGGGATGGCCGACTCAATATCATGCGCGAAGTCTGGACCGGAGGTTCCGGTCGGCGGCGGAGGCCCAACACCAATGATCACCGGAGTCACCAGGGAGCCCGCAGCATGACCGGCACCACGGAGGCCCTTGGCGGGTCGGCTGCAGTCGACAGTGCAGCACGAAGCGTCACGCGCCCCTTCTACGTCTACGCCGTGCTCACCAACGCGCTGTTCCAGCGCGGCGTATTCGTCCTCTTCCTTCAGCAGCGAGGCTTTACCGCCGGGCAAGTGGCTTTGCTGCAGACACTGCTGTACCTGGTCAGCGGGCTTGCGGAGTTGCCGACGGGAGTCATCGCCGACCGAATCGGCAGGCGTGCCAGCATCGTGATCGGCCAGACGCTGATGGCTGGATGTCTGCTCGGCCAGGGGACGTTCTCCAACTACTGGGTGTTCCTGGCGCTGTTCATCGGGCAGGGCGTGGGCATGGCCTGTGTGTCCGGCTCGGACACCGCCCTGCTGTACGACCTGCTCGTGCGTCGTGGTGCAACGGCCGGCTACGTCAAGATCAAGTCCCGGTTCACCATGCTCGGGACGGTCACCTCGGGAGCAGCCATCGTCCTCGGCGGCCAACTGCAGCAGATCTCCTGGGAGGTGGTCTACGTCGGTTCGGCGGCGTGCCTCGTCCTGGCCGTGGTGGTGCTGATGTCACGGGTGCCCGAGATCCGCGGTGCGGACGCGGTGGACGAGCAGGACGGAGCCGAGGAGCACGGCGACGCCACAGCATGGCGGGCGATGCTTCGGGTCGCCACGCCGGCGCTCGTGACGCTTGTCGTGGTGTCCGGACTGATGCATGCGACTTTGACGCCGTACATCATTTTCACGCAGAAGACCCTCTCCAATCAGGGAGCGAGCACCGCATTGGTCAGCGTGGTCATATCGGCGGGATTCTTCGCCGGCGGGCTCACTCCGCTGCTGTCGGACCGCGCGCACCGCCTCATCGGGTATCGGGCCATGGTCCCGGTGTCCCTCCTGACGCTCACCGCGGCACTCGGCCTGAGCGGCCTCGGCCTTGTCCGGGTCACCGTCGCCGCGTTCCTGGTCCTGGTCGGGATTCCCGAGATCACCGCCGTAGTCGTGGACAACGTGTTCAACGAGGCCGTGCCGTCGCGCCACCGGGCGAGCCTGCTGTCGATGATCGCATTCGTGGAGTCGGCGCTCATCGGCATCGGCTACCTCGTCCTCGGCGCGCTCATGGACGGGCTTGGCTCCAGTGTGGGCATGGCCGCCTACGCCGCGGTCCCCCTGCTGGCATGTCTCCTGTGGCTCCCGGTGCTCTTCCGAGGTGCACGGGTGACCACCGAGATCGAAAAGCCCGTCGGCCAAAGGGCATGCTGAAACAGACCATCTCGAGCGACGCCCTGCCGAGCAAGGTGGAAGGCCCAGTACCCGTCGAAGTCGTTGTGGTCGTGCAGGACGCGGAGTCGAGGACGGCCTCGGCGCCGTGCGGGCCCCAGCGGGCGCCGGGGATGTCGAACCGTCGCCGATCAGGTGCCGGCAGGTGCCCTCGATCGCGCCGGTGGCATCGTGACGCAGGTGGGCCCTCCGCCACCCGCCGGCTGTTGGGGACCCGCACAGCGCGAGGTGAGGCTGTTTTTCTCGACTTCGGGCGGCACGGCACACGACGTCGCCGTTGCGGCCCATGGCACGAAGCGGACAACGGACGAGCATCGGTTGCGGCAGTGTCCACGTCACAGTCCATGCCTTGCACCCAGTCCGCCCGTCGGCAAACCGAGTCCGCGCACGCCCCCGACTACCGGCCCGACCACGGCAGGTCAGCGCACTGAAATAGCTCGCCGGGGGCTGTGTGCTGAGCTCCTGGCGCACGTCCAGGCAGCGCCGCCCGACACCGGGCCGCCCGGGACCCCGTGTCGTACGGTCTTATGCCGCAGCCGCCCAACGTCCGCAACGGATCTCACCGAACCCTGCGATGCCGCCGGTACGGCCGAGAGATCCGAACCCATGCCGGGAATCAGGCCGCGACGAGCTCCTGCTCGCGGACCGGCGTGTTGACCTTGGGCTTCTTGTTCGGCAGCGAGAGCCGGAAGACCTTGTGCCACGCGGAGAAGACCTGCTTGGGCAGCGGCCCGGTGACGTACTCCAGCTCGTACTTTTCGAACAGCGCGCGCACCTTCACCGCGACCTCGGCATACCGGTTGCTCGGCAGGTCCGGGAACAGGTGGTGCTCGATCTGGTGCGACAGGTTGCCGGTCATGAAGTGCATGGCCCTGCTGCCGCTGATGTTTGCCGAGCCCATCATCTGGCGCAGGTACCACTGGCCTCGCGTCTCGCCCTTGATCGACCGGCGCTCGAAGACCTGCACGCCCTCGGGGAAGTGCCCGCACATGATCACCGAGTGGGACCAGATGTTGCGGACCAGGTTCGCGGTGAACGTGGCGGCGAGCGTGGGGAGGAACGACGGGCCCGACAGCAGCGGGTGGATCACGTAGTCCTTGAGTACCTGCTTGCGGATCTTGCGGCCCACAGCCTTGGCCCGCGCGCGGAACTCCGGGTTCTTGCGGCGGCGCTTGTGCAGGTTCTTGCCGAGCTCCAGGTCGTACGCTGCGATGCCGTACTCGAAGAAGCAGGCGTTGATGAAGTTCCACAGCGGCTGGCCGAGGTGGAACGGCTGCCACTTCTGGTCCTCGTCGACGCGCATGATGCCGTAGCCGAGGTCGTTGTCCTTGCCGATCACGTTGGTGTACGTGTGGTGGAGCTCGTTGTGGGAGTGCTTCCACTGGTCGGCCGGCGAGACGTGGTCCCACTCCCAGGTGGTGGAGTGGATCTTCGGGTCTCGCATCCAGTCCCACTGGCCGTGCAGGATGTTGTGGCCGATCTCCATGTTGTCCATGATCTTTGCCACGGACAGACCGGCGGTGCCGAGCAGCCATGCGGGCGGGAAGATCGAGAACAGCAGCACGCCCCGGCTGACCAGCTCGAGCTTGCGCTGCGCCGAGATGACCTTACGGATGTAGGCGGCGTCCTTCTCGCCGCGGTCGGCGATCACCTCGTCGCGGATCGCGTCCAGCTCGCGGCCGAGCTCCTCGATCTGCTCCGCGGTCAGGTGGGCGGTGGGGTCGATGGCGGTCAAGGTGCTCCTACCGTTCGATGTCGCAGGGGCCCGCCGCAGCGGACACGCAGGTCTGGATGAGGACGCCGGGCTCGGCCTCGGTGATCTCGCCGGTGCGCAGGTCACGGACGGCGCCCGCCTTGAGCGGCGTGATGCAGCCGAAGCAGATGCCCATGCGGCACCCGGAGGGCATGAGGACGCCGGCCTCCTCGCCGACGTCCAGCAACGGCGTGGCGCTGTCCGCGTCGACGGTCTTGCCGGTGGCGCTGAAGGTGACCTCGCCGCCGTCACCGGCGACGACGATGCCGGGGCGGAAGCGTTCGGTGTGCAGGCGCTCTTGTACGCCGTGCCGGCTCCAGTGTTCTTCGGCGGCGTCGAGCAGGCCCGCGGGCCCGCAGGCCCAGGTCTCGCGCTCGGCCCAGTCGGGCACGAGCTCGTCGAGACCGGCGAGGTCGAGCATGCCGTCCGTGTCGGTGTGCACCTCGGTGAGCCGCAGCTTCTTGTCCGCGACCAGGTCGTGCAGCTCGTTGCGGAAGATCACGTCTTGCGGCCGTGGTGCGCAGTGGACCATGACGACGTCGTCGAACTCGGTGTCGCGCAGCATGCCCATCACGGGCGTGATGCCGCTGCCTGCCGTCAGGTAGAGCACCTTGGCGGGCTTGGCCTGCGGCAGCACGAAGTCACCGGTCGCCTGGTCGAGCTGGATCAGCGTGCCCGGTTTCGCCCTGCGGACCAGGTGGTTGCTGACCTTGCCGTCCGGGATCGCCTTCACGGTGATCGTGACGCGGCCGTCGGGGCGGTTTGTCGGCGAGGTGAGGGAGTAGGCACGCCACAGGCGGACCCCGTCGACGTCGACCCCGACCCGCACGTACTGACCGGCTGTGTGGCCGCGCCAGCCCCGCCCCGGTCTGATCACGATGGTCGCGGCGTCACCCGTCTCGGGGTGCACGGCCTCGATGCGCCCACGCAGGTCAGCGCCCGCACGCAGTGGGCTGACCAGGTCGAGGTAGTCCGACGGCAGCAGCGGCGTCGTGACCATCTCCAGCAGTTTCCACGCCCTGCTGCGAAGGGCTGCACTCGTCATGACACCAGCTTGCTGCGCCTCAAGGCGTAAAGTCCTGACCGCAGGATGTGAATCTGGTCGGTCGAATTGTTCGCAGGGAACAAAAACGTGAGCCATGCAATCCAAAGGGCCAGCGAACTGGCCCTGGACGAGACGACGGTCACCGCACTTCGGGCCGCGCTGAAGACCACCGCCGACGAGGTCGTCCAGGCGATCATCGACGAGGTCCCGCCCTACGCCAACGCCCTGTCGGGCCATATGGGTGCCACCATCCGCCGAGCCGTCCGCACCGCCCTGGGGCACTACCTGGACCTCGCGAGCGGGAACGCCACAGGCGGCGACGCCGGTGACGCAGCCTACGAGCTGGGCCGCGGCGAGGTGCGCGACGGCCGTTCGATGGACGCCCTGCTCAGTGCCTACCGCGTCGGCGCCCGCGTGGCCTGGCGATGCCTGGCAGCGGGTGCCGTACCCGCAGGTCTGCCCGCCGCCGAGGTCGCCAAGTTCGCCGAGCTGACCTTCGCCTACATCGACGAACTCTCCGCCGCGAGCGCCGCGGGCCACGCCGACGAACTGGCAGCCCGGGGCAGGGCCCACGAGCGCCACCTGGAACACCTGGCCCGCGACCTCCTCGCCGGGGCGAGCCCGGACGTGCTGCTGGCCTCTGCTCAACGGGCCGGGTGGCACCCTCCGGTTTCGCTGACCGCGGTCCTGCTGCCCGCCGACCAGGCCCGGCCCGCCTACCGCGCGCTCGACCCGAGCACCCTCGTCCTCGACGACCTGCCGGACGCCACCGGTGTGCTGCTCGTCCCCGACGCCGACCGATCACACCTCCTGCGGCAGCTGACCGACCGCACCGCCGTGGTCGGCCCGCCCCGGCCATGGACTCGTGCGTCCGCCTCATACGCACGAGCCGTACGTGCGCGCTCCCTCTCCTCCGATATTCGCGACACCGAGGACCACCTGCCCGAGCTGGTGCTCAGCGCCGACGCGGACGCGCTCGCAGACCTGCGTGCCCGAGCCCTCGCACCGCTGAGGACCTTGCCGGTCGCGACCGCACGGCGGCTGGAGGAGACGTTGCGGGAGTGGCTGCTGCACCAGGGCCGGCGGGACGAGGTGGCGGCGGCGTTGTTCGTCCATCCCCAGACAGTCCGGTACCGGATGTCGCAGCTGCGGGAGCTGTTTCCGGATCTCGCATCGCCACACCGGGTCCTTGAACTGACGCTGGCGGTCGGGCTTCGGGCCGGCTGACGCGTACGTCGACCGTCAGCCGGCTGAGACCGGGAGCGGATGTGGAAGACCGGACAAGGCATCGGGAGGCCCGTCGGGGGCGCTGGCTCGACCGGATCCGGTGGACGATGCGCACCGGGGCTCTCATGTCGCCGTGGCGGGCGCTGCCCTGGCACGAGCTGACCCACAGCGCGCGGCGGGCTGCAGCTGGGTGACCGGCGGGGCGGCCGGGCGGGGTCACCAGGGGCGGGGAGCCGGGGCCGCGCTCGCCGGGGACCACCGTGGTTCCGCCTCGGCCCCGCGCCTCCCTTCCGACGGACCAAGCGGCCGGCCGACCGGGCCGGCCCGGCACACCGCGCGAGGGATGATGGGGGTGGAATGACGGAACCTGAGGTCAGGAGCTTCCATGGTGAAGCGGGTTCACCGACCCCGTGAGGACGCGGAGTTCAATTTCATCCTCGGGATGAGCGGAGTTCCGGTCCTCGCATACTTCACCGGGACATGGCCCAAGGCAATCGAGCCCTGCCGGGTGATGGACCTCGTCGTGGGTGGCATCGCCGACGAGTGCACGGGCCGCCTGACGGTCGTCCGCGCCGACATCACGCGTTGTCCGGCCGCAACCGAGCGATACGGGATCACCGGAGCCCCGTCCTACGTGCTGCTGAAGGAGGGGCAGGCGGTGGCGCACGGCACGGGGTCCATGACCACCGTCGAGGTACGGAAGTTCCTGGACGGCCACCTCTGAGCGGCCACCGCGGCACGTGGCCGCGACGCCCTTCACGTCTCGTCCGTGGGAGCTGCGCCGTCCGAGGCGCTTGGCTGAGACACCTCCACAGGCCACATGACGCCGTCCAGCACCAGCGCCTTGGCGGGAAAGGCACCGGTGAGGTCCGCGCCCAGGCGAGACTGGGTCATGACCAGGCCGGCCGGGCCGTCAGTGCAGGCCCAGGTCGCGGCGGATACGAGCCTGGTCAGCAATGACACAGGCGTCCATGGCATCGGTTTTTCCCTCACGGCGGTAGGCGGTCGTGGATCAGTACGGCCGGGCAGCCTGGCGGTGAGCCGGGGCGAGGTGGGCCGCCTCGGACCTGGGGAAGCTGATCTTCTTCGGGTCTCCGTCCGAGGTGTAACGCTTGACCGTTCCGTCGCGGAGCTTGTCCAGCCACACCGTCGAGGTGAACTGGGCTTCCGGGCCGGTCGCCGCCTGGGAGCGAATCCGCGGGACGGCACCCGGGTCGAAGGCGATCGAGAAGGGGGAAGGGGCTGGGTCGGCTCCCACCAGGTAGACGCCCTGATGCTGGTAGTGCACAGCGTCGGCGGTTCCCTGCAGCGCCAGTTGCCGGGAGTGGGGCATCGAACCGTTGGGCAGTGCCATCGACACCACCGACAAGCCGGGCACGGCCTGGGTGATCGCCCTCTGGTTGTCGGCGATGGCCTTCTGGGCGGTGTCGTCGTCCACCGTCCCCAGCGCGGTGTGCCGCAGGGTGTGGTTGCCGACCTCGAATTCGTGTTTGACGAGCCAGTCCAACGACTTTCGACCGCCTGGCTCGCCGAACGGGTCGGCGTTGACGAAGAAAGTGGCTACGGGGCGGAATCCGGGGTGCTTCCGAGCGGTGTCCAGCAGGATGTCCACCGCGGTGCCGGACGCGGGCCGGCCATCCGCGACCAGACGGAACTGGGTGACGGTCGAGTCGTCGAAGGTCAGCACCACAGGGTGGGTACCGGCGGGAATGTCAATCTTCCCACTGCTGAACTCCCGTGCGGTCACAGGTACGTATCTCTCCCGTGCCAGCCGTTCCAGCTCGGCGCGGAAATCCTGCGGCGTGCGGTCGTACACACTCCTGGGCTCGGCCACCAGCTGGTGGTACATCAGCACCGGGACCGCACCGAGCTCGTCGGCCTGCACGTTCGCCGGGTCGGCAACCGTGACCTGCCCGCCGACCTTGCGCGCCTGCACTGACGGCTCGTCCCGGCGCCCTTCCGGCGGGGTTTGGGCTGCCGAGCAGGCGGTGGCCAGCAGGATGACCGATGCGACGACGACCGCGCCGCCGCTTCGGTGGGATTGGCGCATGATGCCTCCGGATGTGAACGAGATACTTCCCGTCACTTCCAAGCCTCGGGCAACCCCGTGACGCACACCCCGGCACGATAGGCCGAATGCATGATTACCCGCTCGAAACCTCTGGGGTGGACGGCGTGGCGGCTATGTCATATCGCAAGGAACCCTCTTTCGAGAACGGCAGAGTGAACATGCGCGGAAAACGACTCCGAACGCGATTCACCGTCATAGCCATCTCCCTGCTGGTCCCGGTCTGCGCGGCGGTAGGGGCCTTCGCGATACAGGCCTCCTCCAGTCGGCTCCAGGTCGAAGGGCTCAGCAGCAACGGTGTGTTGGGCCGAGCCGACGTCCGCAATCCGCGCCTTGCCGTCACAGCCGAGGAAGGGGCCGACCTCGCCGGGCTGGAGGTGCGGCTCGACGGCAATCCGGTGCACACCCACCAAGCCGGCGGCCGCCTCATACTCGACATCCCTTCGTTCGCCGAGGGGAAGCACGAACTGACGGCCACATCCCGCAGTGGCATGCCGTTCCTGGACGACATGTCCCGGACGTTCACCGTGGACACCACCGCCCCGAAACTGCGGCTGTCGCCCGCCCGAGCCACCGGGCCCGGCGCACCGGTGACGGTACGCGGCCGGGTCGAGGACGCCGGCGAGGTGAAGGTCTCCATAGCCGGTGCTCCCGTGCCCGTCGGCGACGACGGCACCTTCTCCCGCCGGTTCGAAAAGCCCCCCGCCCGTATCGAGGTGGTGGCCACGGACGAGGCCGGCAACGTCACCGCCGAGCACGTGAACGCGGTCGCGCCCTATCCCCTCACCCGGGCCGCGCACCTGACCGCCATCGGCTGGTCCTCGACTGAGGTCCGCAACCCGGTTCTCCAACTCGTCAAGGACAAGAAGCTCAATGCCGTCGAACTCGATGTCAAGGACGAAAACGGCGAGGTCGGCTACGACTCCTCGGTGCCGCTGGCCCGTGAGATCGGCGCCGTGAAGGACCGCTACGACGCACACAAGGTGATCGAGACCCTGCACGGCATGGGAGCCCGCGTCATAGGCCGCATCGTTGCCTTCCGCGACCCCATCCTGGCCGAGGCGTCCCACCGTCAGGGCAAGGACCACCGCCTGGTCCAGGCCCCTGACGGCAGCCCGTACGACGGCGGCCACTACGGCACACTCTCGTTCACCAACTTCGCCGACCCCGAGGTCCGCCAGTACAACATCGCTCTGGCCACCGAAGCGGCCAAGCTGGGCTTCGACGACATCCTCTACGACTACGTGCGCCGCCCCGACGGGAAGCTCTCCACGATGCGCTTCCCCGGCCTGGGTGACCAGACCCCCGAAGAGTCCATCGCCGAGTTCGTCGCCGACACCCAGCGCCGCATCCAGCCCGAAGGCAAATACCTCGGGGTTTCGGTCTTCGGCATCGCCGCCACCCGGCCCACCGAAATCGCCCAGGACATCCCCGCCATGGCCCGACACGCCGACTACATCGCCCCCATGGTCTATCCCTCGCACTGGGCCGCCGGTGAGTACGGGGTCGCCAGTCCGAATGACAGCCCGTACGAGATCGTCGACCGGTCGCTGGCCGACTTCGCCAAGCAGGTCAAGGGCACCGGGGCCACGGTCGTCCCCTGGCTCCAGGACTTCTCCCTGGGCGTCCACTACGGACCCGCCGAAGTCGCCGACCAGATCAGAGCTGCGGCCGGGGACGGCATGAACTCCTTCCTGCTCTGGAACGCCGGAGCCACGTACCAAGAGGCGGCGCTGACCACCCTGCGATGACAAGAACCTGGATCTCCAGCAGTGGGTCAAAGGTCGTTCACCAGTACGGCCGCCCCGTCGAAGCGCCCGGCCTTGAGGTCCCGCAGGGCCTCGTCGGCCCGTGTCAGGGGATAGGTGTGGGTGGTGGCGTGGATGCCGTGGCGGGCGGCCAGGGTCAGGAACTCGCGGGCGTCCTCACGGGTGTTGGAGGTGACGCTGCGTATCTGCTTCTCGTAGAACAGGTCGCTCTCGTAGTGCAGGGGCGGTGTGTCGCTGAGGTGGATGCCGGCGATCGAGAGGGTGCCGCCGCGGTCCAGGGCCCGCAGCGCGACCGGCACCAGATCGCCCACCGGTGCGAACAGGATCGCGCTGTCCAGCGGCTCGGGCGGCGCGGCGTAGGCGTCCTGTGCGGAGGCGGCGCCCAGGCCGAGCGCGAGCCGGCGGGCCGCCGCCCCGCGGGTCATCACGTGCACGGTGGCGCCCTCGGCCAGCGCCAGCTGCGCACACAGGTGGGCGCTGCCCCCGAACCCGTACAGACCGAGGCGTCCGCCCGGCGGCAGCGCCGCTCGCCGCAGCGCGCGGTAGCCGATGATCCCGGCGCACAGCATCGGTGCGAGTGCCACGTCGTCGACGCCGTCCGGCAGGCGGTGGGCGAACGCGGCAGGGACCGTCGTGTACTCGGCGTAGCCGCCGTCCGCGTCCCAGCCGGTGTACCGCGAGGCGGTGCACAGGTTCTCGGCCCCGCGCGAGCAGTACCCGCAGACGCCGTCCGTGCGCCGCAGCCACGCCACCCCCACCCGGTCCCCGGTCGCGAAGCCGACGACCCCCGCCCCGGACCCGGCCACCACGCCCACGACCTCGTGCCCGGGCGTCACCCCCGCCAGGTGCACCGGCAGATCCCCCTCGGTCACATGCAGGTCGGTGCGGCACACCCCGCAGGCGCGCACCTTCACGAGGAGCTCGTCCCCGCCCGGCACGGGTACCGGTTTCTCCACGAGTCGCAGGCCGTTCTCCTCGACCGGTCCCGGCGTCACCACCGACCACGCACGCATCGTCACGTCCGCCATTCCGCACCCCGTCCGCAGCGTCGAAAGTGTGCCGAGGCCCTTCCCGTCCAGTCTGAAACGGACCCGGGCGTTCGGCGCGCGCTTCGCCGTATGCATGACTAGCGTGAGGAAACGGACCATCCGCCGATTCGGGAGAGGGCCGCAGCCATGGCCGTACAACCTGAGGGAACCCCCTGTTGGGCCGATGCGATGTTCGGCGACGTCGAGGGAGCGAAGAGCTTCTACGGTGACGTCCTCGGCTGGACCTTCGGCGAGGCGTCGTCGGAGTACGGCAACTACACCCAGGCCTATGCGGACGGCAAGGCGGTCGCCGCCGTCGTACCGCCGATGCCGGGCCAGGATGCCCCGTCGCAGTGGTGCCTCTACTTCGCCTCACCGGACGTCGCCGCCACCGCCGCCAAGATCAGGGAGAACGGCGGCGAGGTGTTGATGGAGCCCATGCAGGTCGGCGAGTTCGGCACCATGTGCATCGCCCGCGAGCCCAGCGGCGCCGTCTTCGGCCTGTGGCAGGGCGGCACCCACGAGGGCTTCGAGGCGACCGCCGTGCCGGGCGCCTACGGCTGGGCCGAGGTCTTCACCCGTGACCCTGAGAAGGCCGACGCGTTCTTCAGCGGGGTCTTCCCGTACACGGCGCAGCAGGTCGTCGACGACAATGTCGACTTCCGCATGTTCAACCTCGGCGACAACACGGTCCTCGGCCGGATGAAGATGGGCGAGGAGTTCCCGCCCGAGGTGCCGTCGTACATCAATCTCTACTTCGTCGTCCCCGACTGCGACGACGCGGTCGCCAAGGCCACCAAGCTCGGCGGCGCGCTGCGCTTCGGGCCGATGGACAGCCCCTACGGCCGGTTCGCGGCGATCAGCGACCCGCAGGGCGCGAGCTTCTCGGTGATCGACATCACGAGGACCGAGGGAGAGGTGCCCAAGACGAAGGACGTCTAGGACGTACGAGGGTGTCTCCCTGACGGTGGTCGAGGTCCCCGTGCGCCCGTGGCATGATCGAGGCCATGCGTGAACGTGTGGTGGCCGCGTGCGACGGGGCTTCGAAGGGAAATCCGGGACCGGCGGGCTGGGCATGGGTGGTCTCCGACGACTCCGCGACCCCGGCCCGCTGGGAGGCCGGGCCGCTGGGCACGGCAACCAACAACGTCGCCGAACTCACCGCCCTGGAACGCCTGTTGGCGGCAACCGACCCGGACGTCCCACTCGAGGTCCGCATGGACTCCCAGTACGCCATGAAGGCCGTCACCACCTGGCTGCCCGGCTGGAAGCGCAACGGCTGGAAGACCTCCGCCGGCAAGCCGGTCGCCAACCAGGAACTGGTCGTACGCATCGACGAACTGCTGGATGGCCGCACGGTCGAATTCCGTTACGTGCCCGCCCACCAGGTCGACGGCGACCCGCTCAACGACTTCGCCGACCGCGCCGCCAGCCAGGCCGCCAAGGTCCAGGAGCCCGCGGGCAGCGACCTCGGGTCACCGGCCCCGCCGCCCTCCCCGGACACCCCGAAGGCGAGCGCCCCGCGCCGCAAGCAGGCCGCGTCCCCGCAGCGTACGGGCTCGTCGTCCCGCACCATCAAGGCGAAGTTCCCCGGCCGCTGCCTGTGCGGCCGTTCCTACGCGGCCGGTGAGCCCATCGCCAAGAACGGGCAGGGCTGGGGACACCCGGAGTGCCGTACGGCGGAGGCCGGTTAGGGCCGGGCCGTACGGCACACCGTTCAGGAGCGGGCGCAGGTCAGGTGACCACGCCGCGCCACTCCCCGGTCTCCTGGCCGCGCGCCTCGATGAACTTCTTGAAGCGCTCCAGGTCGCCCTTGGTCTGCCGCTTCACGAAGCCGAGCTTGTCGCCGACCTGTTCGGCGACGGTGTCGGGATGGAAGTCCATCTGCAGCATGACCTTGGTGTGGTTGTCGTCGAGGCGGTGGAAGGTCACCGCCCCGGCCTGCCGGGCCTGACCGGCGACGGTCGTCCAGGCGACCCGCTCGTCCGGGATCTGCTCGGTGATCTCCGCATCGAACTCGCGGTGCACGCCGTTGACGCTGGTCACCCAGTGCGTGAGCGTGTCGGTGCGCTGTTCGATGCGGTCCACGCCGTTCATGAACTCGGGGAACGTCTCGAACTGAGTCCACTGGTTGTAGGCGGTGTGCACCGGGACGCCGACCTCGATGGATTCCTCGACCTGCGACACGGGTGAACCCCTCCTTCGCTCTCACATCGGTTGCGTCCGGCGCGGGTACCCCTGACCTGCGGAGCAAACCACCGTGCCCCGGCCGTCAGTCGGTGTCGAAGGTGTAGTGGGCGGTGTGGTCCAGCAGATCGGCGGGCCGTACGTCGTTCCACGGCTTCATCGTCTCGTCGAGGTCGACCACGTCCGGCGTTCCGCCGGTCGGCAGATAGCCGGAGCCGGGGTGGCGCCGCTGCCACTCGGCCCACAGCTTGTCGATGTAGGCGTGGTGGAGCCAGAACACGGGGTCGTTGGGGGAGACCCCGGTGGCCATCTGCCCGCCGACCCACACATGGACCCGGTTGTGCAGGTTGACGCCGCGCCAGCCCTCCAGGTGGTTGCGGAAGCCGTCCGAGGCGCTGTTCCACGGTGGCATGTCGTACATCTCTGTGGACAGCACCGACTCGACCTCGGCCCGAGTCGGCAACTCCCTTACATTCGAACCCAGTTGGCGACGCAGGAACGTACGGCCGTCGACCCGCACGTTGATCGGCCAGTTGCCGGCGGACGCGGCGAACGGGCCGTCCATCACCTGGCCGTCACGGGCGCGCCCGGTGCCTCCGAGGAAGTCCGGTGCCCACAGCGAGGAACGAGGTGAGCGGTCGGTGCTCCAGTCCCAGTAGGGCAGCGCGACCGACGCGTCCACCGACTGCAGTGCGCTCTCGAAGTCCAGCAGGAATCTTCGGTGCCAGGGCAGGAAGGACGGTGAACGGTGGCCGGTGCGTTCGCCGTTGTCGGTGTCGCCGAGGATGAAGGCGTTGTGGGTGGTGACGAAGGCGTCGTAGCGGCCGCTGCGCTTGAGTTCGACGACGGCTGCGACGAAGCGCCGCTTCTCGTCGGCGGTCAGGCTCGCCTGGTTCTTGCGGACGGTCATGGTGCGGGTGCTCCCAAAGGGGTCGCGGGACGGGTCAGTTGGCGGGGAGGGGGACGAGCCGGGCGCCCTGCAGCTCGTCGACGGCCGCACGTGCCGCCGCGTGCGGTGTGGGAACCGGGGCGTAGTGGCTGACGACGCTGATCCAGGTGCTGTCGGCGTTCTGCATCACGTGCAGTTCGACCCCGTCGACGAGGACGGTGTAACCCATGCCGTGGTGGTGCCCGCCGCCGGAGGCCGGCCGGCCCTGTATCCGGCGGCCCTTGTAGACCTCGTCGAAGGGCTCGGGGGAGCCGGGGTGCTGGTGGTCGGCGGCGGTCGCGGAAGGGGTGGTGGCGGTGTGGGCGGCGGCGGCCGCGGTGAGGGCGGCCGCCGCGGTGAGGGCGCGGCGTCGGGTCAGGGTCGGCACAGGGGATCTCCGGGGTTCGTTCGGTTGACGACCCGGAATGCCTATCGGCCCCGCCGAGAGCAGGAGAAATCCGTCGAGCGCGGTTGGCTGCGATCAGGACAATTGCCGACATGTTGTACAAGACTGAACGAAGATGATCTTGCCGTGGGAGATGCCCCGCGACACCCGGAAGGGGAAATTCCTTCTCATCGCCCCCGGTGTTCCAGGTGGTCCTTGGCGGGCGGGTGCGCCGTCAGTGGCCTGCCTCACCTCGGGAAGCTGACGCGATCCGGTTGCCCGACCTGCACACCCGCACCAGGGGCACCCGCCGTCGCGGGACCGGCGCCCCTCTTGGGTGAATGGCAATTCACCGGCTAAGGTGAATTGTCATTCACCCGTACTTTCGCCACATCGCTGCTGGAGTGCCGATGGATCAGCCAGGCCCGATACCCCGCACCTCCGGAAGAGGAGCCCTGCGTGACCGGCTCACGATTCCGGTGCTGGCGTTCGGCGGCATCCTCATGGCCGTCATGCAGACCGTCGTCGTACCGCTCCTGCCCGATCTGCCGCGGCTGACGGGCGCCTCCGCCGGCACGGTCTCCTGGATGGTCACGGCGACCCTGTTGTCCGGCGCCGTGCTCACTCCGGTACTGGGCCGGGCCGGCGACATGTACGGCAAGCGCAGGGTGCTGACCTCGGCCCTCGTCCTGATGACCGTCGGCTCGGTGATGTGCGCCCTGTCGTCCGACATCGTGGTCCTCATCGCGGCCCGCGCCCTGCAGGGTGCCGCCGCCTCCGTGGTGCCGCTGTCGATCAGCATCCTGCGCGACGAGCTGCCGCCGGAGCGCCGTGGCTCCGCGGTGGCGCTGATGAGCTCCACCGTCGGCATCGGCGCCGCCCTGGGCCTGCCGCTGGCTGCGCTGGTCGTGCAGTACGCCGACTGGCACACCATGTTCTGGCTGACCAGCGCCCTCGGCGCGCTCGGCGTGACGGCGGTGTGGTGGGCGGTCAAGGAGTCGCCCGTGCGGCAGCCCGGCCGCTTCGACGTACCAGGCGCACTGGGGCTGGCCGCAGGACTGGTGTGCCTGCTGCTGGGCGTTTCGCAGGGCGGGCAGTGGGGGTGGGGGAGCGTGCGTGTCGTCGGCCTCTTCCTCGGCGCCGTCGTCGTACTGGCCCTGTGGTGGTGGCAGCAGCTGCGCACCGAACTCCCGCTGGTCGACCTGCGGCTGGTCTCCAGGCCGCGCGTGGGCCTGTCGCACGTGGCGGCGCTGCTCACCGGGTTCGCCTTCTACGCCAACTCCCTGGTGACCGCCCAGCTCGTGCAGGCGCCCAAGGCCACCGGGTACGGGCTCGGGCTGTCGATCGTGGAGACCGGACTGTGTCTGCTGCCCGGCGGCGTCACCATGCTGCTGTTCTCATCCGTCTCGGCCCGCATCTCCGCGGCCCGCGGCCCCCGCATCACCCTCGCCCTCGGGGCCGCGGTCATCGCCTGCGGTTACGCGGTGCGCATCGCCGACAGCCGCGACCTCTGGATGATCATCCTGGGGGCTACGGTGGTGTCGACCGGCACCACCCTCGCCTACTCGGCGCTGCCCACCCTGATCCTGCGTGCCGTCCCGGCCGAGCAGACCGCCTCCGCCAACGGCGTCAACGTCCTGATGCGCACCATCGGCCAGGCCGTCTCCAGCGCCGCCGTCGCCGCCGTACTGGTCCACCACACCAGCCTGGTGGGCTCAGCCCCCGTGCCCACCCTGCACGGCTATCTGCTCGCCTTCGGCCTCGCCGGCGCGGTCGCCCTGACGGCCAGTGCCGCAGCCCTGACCATCCCGGGCGACGCGACCACGGGCGGGACACCCCGTGCCCGCGGGCGGGCCCGGGATCCCCACGACGAGGCGCTGGAGGGAGCATGAGTGCCGTGAGCACTCCCCCCACCACCTCCGCGCCCGCCCGCCGGGACGCCGAGGCCACCAAGACGGCCATCCTCAAGGCGGCCCGACACCTGCTGGCCCGCCACGCCCACGCCGACATCACGCTCAAGGCGGTCGCCGAAAGGGCCGGTGTCAGCGCGCCGTTGATCCTGAAGTACTTCGGCAACAAGGACACCCTCTTCGCCCGCGTCATGTCCTTCGAGACCGACGCCGAGGCCCTGCTCGACGCGCCGCTGGACGAACTCGGCCGGCACATGGTCCGCCATGTGCTGGTCAGCCAGTCGCAGCAGGGCGCCGACCCGCTCCTGCGGATCGTCTTCGCGCCTTTGCACGGCGCGCAGGGCGACATCCTGCGCACCAACTTCCGCACCCAGGTCACCGACCGCCTCACCGAACGCCTCGACGGCCCCGAAGCGGGCCTGCGCGCCGAGCTGGCCGTCGCGAACCTGCTGGGCCTGGGGGTGATGTACGGCATCGCGCGCGGCACCCATGTGCGGGGCGCCGCACTGGAGGAGATCGTGGCCCGCTACGCGCCCGCGCTGCAGACGCACCTCACACCGGGCGGCGGAACCCCACGGCCGTAGTCACGAACCGCTCGGGGCCTCTCCCCACAGGAGACATGACCGGCCCTCGGCTGCGCTCAATGCAGCAACCGGTCCAGGAATCCGTTGCCGAACACGCGGTGCGGGTCGAGCCGGTCCAGGATCCCGGCCGCCTGCCCCCATGCCGCCTCGCCCAGCGACGCGGGCACCGTCTGGCCCAGCACCTCCTCGTCGCTCCAGGCGGACTCGTCCGTGTAGGCCCAGCCCTTGGACCACTCGACCCGGGTGAGCGCGTGCTCCCCGTCGAACGTGCGCAGCAGGAACTGCTCGAGCTCGCGCAGGAAGGCCTCCGCGTACGGCGTGCCGGGTAGCGTCAGGACGTCCAGCCACACCGCCGTGTCCCACTCCGGGTGCGTGTCGCTCTGCCGCAGCGCCGACAGCAACGGGGCGCGGGCACCGTCCAGTCCGGCATCGGCCGGGTCGTCGAGGCCGGTCACCCGGATCTCCACCGAACCGTTCACCGGGTAGCGGCCCAGCGCCGCGTACGCGGCGAGCCGCTCGCGGTAGAAGGATGTGAACTCGGCGACCACGCGCTGCACTTGGGCCCGCGTGGTGAGCATGGCGTAGCCGTTCGCGGTCACCCGCAGCGTCGTCGGCCTGATGTAGAGCAGGGTGTTCTTCGACGGCCCCCAGATGTCCGCCGACAGCGTCGTCACCAGTCCGAGCGCCGCCACGTCGTACTGCGCGTTGCCCAGCACCGGAGCCAGATACCAGGCCGCGTCCGAGGTCATCCGCCCGACCAGGTCCGCCACCACGGTCGGGACGTTGTCGGAGAACGGGTAGTTGTACGGCGATGTCACATGCCGCGAGGTGAGCGGCCGCGTCGGTGCCACGCTCCACACCTTGAACCAGGGGCACTCGGTGAACGCGAACCAGATCGCCTCCACCCGCCCAGACGTGTCGAGGTAACTCGCGAGGGTGCGCCCCCCGGTACCGGGCGCCGCGAAGAGCTCGGAGGCCGGGATGTCCGTACGGCTCACACACCGCAGATCGGCGTTCGCGCCCACCCGCAGCACGACCTCCGTCACCAGCGCCCGTCCCAGGTGGGTGAGGAGAGCGGCACAGTCCGCCTCGTCGCGCTCGTGCCTCCGCAGCACATACGCTCCGGAGCTCCCGTCCCACACGACCGCCGTCAGCGACAGCACCAGATTGCTGAGCGAGCCGTACGTGTGCCCGGGCAGCCGCTGCTCGCCCTGCGCCGGTACGGCGGTGCCGTGCGCGTCGACGGCGAGCGCGCCGCCCAGGGTGAGATCACCGGGAGCGGGCGCGGCGGTGACCCCCAGGCCGTGCGCCTCCAAGTAGGTGAGCAGGGCCTCCATCGTGACGCCGGTGCCGGCGCGCACCGAGCTCGCCGAGTCCAGGGACAGGCCGGTGAGATGAAGGGCGGTGTCCACGAGCAGGACGGGAGCGTCCGAGGCGGTGCCCTCGGTGATCGTCAGCGGCGACCAGCCGTGCGCGGAACCCCGGGCGCGCACCCTCCAGCCGTGCCGCCAGGCCCAGTTGACGACCTCGACCACCTGATCCGCGGCGGCCGGAGCACAGGCCCACAGCCCGTCCGCGGTGATCTCGCCGACCCAGTTGCGGTACGCGGAGCGGTACAGGGCGACATCCGCCGGGAACTCCGGCAGCTCCTGCGCGGCGACCGCCGGGTCGGCCGCGATCAGCACGGGGACGGCGGCCAGCGCGGCCGCGCCCGCAAGGAAGCCGCGGCGGCTCAACGACGAGTTCTCCGCCCCGGACGATAAGTTGCTCGCTGAACAATCAGTCACGGGTTCACGCTAGGGGGGCGTTGACACATGCAGGATTCTTGTCCAATGCCATCACTCGTCCGAGTGAATGTTTCACAGGCGGCGCTCCGGAGCGGTCGATTCCGTGCAGAGGCGTGACGAATGACAGACTGACGCCATGGACGAGCGCACATTCGGTAGGTCGGGTCAGCACGCATCCGTCGTCGGTCTGGGCACATGGCAGCTGGGCGCCGACTGGGGAGACGTCGACGACAAGGAAGCTCTGGCGGTGCTGGAGGCGGCGGCCGAGTCGGGGGTGACCTTCTTCGACACCGCCGACGTGTACGGCGACGGGCGCAGCGAGCAGACCATCGCCGCGTTCCTCAGCGGCAGGCCGGACCTGCATGTGCTGGTCGCCACGAAGATGGGCCGCCGCGTCGAGCAGATCCCCGAGAACTACGTCCTCGACAACTTCCGTGCCTGGAACGACCGTTCACGGCGCAACCTCGGCGTCGACCGCATCGACCTCGTACAACTGCACTGCCCGCCGACGCCCGTGTACTCCACGGACGCGGTGTTCGACGCCCTGGACACCCTGGTCGAGGAGGAGCGCATCGCGGCCTACGGCGTCAGCGTGGAGACCTGCGCGGAGGCGCTGACCGCGATCGCCCGGCCGAACGTGGCGAGCGTCCAGATCATCCTCAACGCCTTCCGTATGAAACCGCTGCGCGAGGTCCTCCCGGCCGCGCAGGAGGCGGGCGTCGGCATCATCGCCCGGGTCCCGCTCGCCTCCGGCCTGCTGTCGGGCAAGTACACCAAGGACACCGTCTTCCCGGAGAACGACCACCGCACCTACAACCGGCGCGGCGAGTCCTTCGACGTCGGCGAGACCTTCTCCGGCGTCGACTACGCGACAGGCGTCGAGGCGGCCGCCGAGTTCTCCGCGCTGGCGCCCGAGGGCTACACCCCGGCCCAGCTCGCGCTGCGCTGGATCGTGCAGCAGCCCGGCGTGACCACCGTGATCCCCGGCGCCCGCTCACCCGAGCAGGCCCGCGCCAACGCGGCCGCCGCCAAGCTCCCGCCGCTCACTGACCAGACGCTCAGTGCCATCCGCGACCTCTACGACCGCCGGATCAAGGACCAGGTGGAAGGCCGCTGGTAACCGCGGCAATCGGCTCACGGCTCCAGGAGCAGCTGCCACTCCTGCTCCTGGTCGCCGGAGACCGAGCCCTGGTCCTGGGCCGTGAAAGCGTGGGTGAGCGTCTCGCGCGCCCGCGCCACCGCCACGGGGGAGCCCTGCACGGTCAGCGTCACCGCCCCGGACAGACGGCCGACGGGACCGGGCTCGGACGGCCGGCCTGCCGGATCGTGCTCGAACCTCGCCGTGTGAACGGTGACCTCGTCGTCGGCGGGAAGCTCCTCCTTCGGTATTCCGAAGGCGGGCTCCAGGACCCGCACGACCGCGCGTGCGTCCGCGGCGGTGCCGCCGCTGACGGTGACCGTGAGCTCGCTGCCGGACATGGTCGTCGGACTCCTCGGGTGGTCGTCGTACGCCATGCGCTCCGTGTAACCGACTGTTGATCGCCCAAACAGGGTCCGATTGCGCACGGCCCGGTCAATCCCGCGCGAACAGGGAACCCGGGTCAGGTAGACATCCGGGGCGATCGAGCCGGGAGGAACCTTGCCGGCCACAAACAGCGGAGCAGAACTGAACGAGTGGGGGCGGCACGAGACCGAGGAGGAGCGGGCCGACCGGAAGTGGGGTGAGCTGATCCAGGAGGTCAGGGTCGCCCAGACCGGGGTGCAGATCCTGTTCGGTTTCCTTCTCACCGTGGTGTTCCAGCAGAAGTACGACTCGCTGGCACACACCGACAAGACCATCTACATCGTGACCGTGGTGCTGGGCGCCGCCGCGACCGGAGCGCTGATCGGGCCCGTCTCCCTGCACCGCCTGGTGTCCGGGCGGCGGGTCAAGCCGCAGGCCGTCGAGATGGCCTCCCGGATGACCTTCGTCGGCCTGGCGCTGCTGCTCGCCACCATGACCTCCTCACTGGTGCTGATCCTGCGGGTCGCCACCCACAACGGGGCCGTGACCTGGATCGTCGCGGCAGTGGTCGCGTGGTACGCGCTGTGCTGGTACGGGGTGCCGCTGTGGACCCGCCACCGCCATACGGAGTGACACGCGCTGAAGGCGAGACACGCGCACACGGGCCCCACCAGCACTCGGACGGTCTCCGGGAACCGGGTGGTGCGATCACGTGCACCCCAGGCCGAGGCGGACGGCGGAGTGCAGGACAGCAGTACGGCTACTCAGCCCCGCCCCGGCCCGGATCCTCAGTTGCCGCCGCGCAACGCGCTCAGGCACATGACGATGGCCTGCTGGAGCTCCTCCAGACGCTGGACCATGTCGTCCTCGACGAAGTCCTGCACATCGTCGAAGGTCAGCTCCTCGAACGCCTTGGTCGCCTTCTGCAGACTGCTGTAGAACTTCGTCCGCCGCTCCTGCACACGCAGTTCGGGATCGGCCTCCACGGCCTCGGCGACGAGGGACTTCATGGTGTCGTAGGCCTCGCTGGCCCACTCGCCGGTGTCCTCGTCGTCCTCGAGCTCGTCGATGAGCGACAGGTGCCGCTCGGCCTCCTGGCGCAGGTCGACCGGCGCGTCGATGGTCTGCCCGGCGGGCGTCTTGACCTGCCCCGACTCAGCGATCTGACGGACATAGCCGATCCGGTCGGCGGCCCGGCTCTCGGTGGCGACGGCCTTCTTCAGGTCGTCGGTACGCACGACGTCCCGCGCCAACTCCGCCTGCAGCTCCGGGTCCTCACGGACCCGGTCGAGCAGCGCCTGGCGGGCCGCCCGGGCGGTCGAGGGGTCGGCGAGGATCGCGGCGCGCAGGGCGGTGGGGTTCTCGGCGACCTCCAGGGCCTTCGTCGGCCGGATGCCCTCCGCCTCGGCGGCCTCCGCGATGGCGGTGCCGCGCTCGGAGGTCGCGCTGTTGCGGGACACGTAGTAGCTCAGCCACACGTCAGCGTCCGGCAGCTCCACCTCCTGGCCCGGCGCCAGCGCCTCGAAGTGCGGAACCATGCCGTCGTCGGCGGCCCGGTCCCAGGCCTTGTAGTACCGCATGACGCGCTCGGGAGAGCACCCGGCCAGCTCCGCGAACTCCTTCGCGGACACCTTCGGCGTCTCCTCCGCGCCCTGCCCACCGGGCCGTACGCTGCGCGCCACCATCAGGCCGAAGGCCCAACCTCCGGTCCGCGCGTACACGCCGAACTCGCGCGCGTCCCGCGCGACGAGGTCGGACAGCGGGGCGGGGGACGACTCGGACGGGACGATCGCTAGGGTCACGGACGACTCTCCTGTGCAAAGCTGGTCGGACTGCAGAAGTGCAGACCGGCAGCCTATCCGGACCCGTCCGCCGGACTTTCGCGATCAGCCGAAGGCGTCCCGCAGCGCCGGCAGCAGCGTCTTCTCCGCCCAGTCCAGGTACGCCGGCTGGGACTCGCCGCCGATCTGCACCAGTGCGACCTCCCCGAAGCCGGCCTCGGCGTACGGGCGTACGGCCTCGACGAAGTCGTCCGGGTTGTCGCCGCACGGGATCGACGAGGCGACGTCGTCATGGGTGACGAACTGGGTCGCCGACTCGAAGGCATCCGGGTGCGGCAGCTCGGAGTTGACCTTCCAGCCGTTGCCGAACCAGCGGAACTGTGCGTGCGCGCGCTTCACCGCCGTGTCCCGGTCCGGGTCGTAGCACACGGGCAGCTGGCCCACGCGCGGCTTGCCTTCACCGCCGTGCCGGTCGAACGCCGTCAGCAGGCCCGCCTTGGGCTCGGTGGCGATGACCAGGTCGGCGAGCCTGCCCGCCAGAGCGCAGGACTGATCGCCGGAGACGGCGATGCCGATGGGCGGCGGTTCGTCCGGCAGATCCCACAGCCGGGCCGACTCCACGTCGAAGTGGGTGCCGCGATGGTTGACATGGCCGCCCTCGAAGAGCGCCCGGATGATCTCCACCGCCTCCTCCAGCATCTCGTGGCGCACGTCGACGGACGGCCAACCGCCGCCCACCACATGCTCGTTGAGGTTCTCGCCGGAGCCCAGTCCCAGCCGGAAGCGGCCCTCGGACAGCAACTGCATCGTGGCCGCCTTCTGCGCCACCACCGCCGGGTGGTAGCGGACGCTCGGACACGTCACATACGTCATGAGCGGAATGCGCGAGGTCGCCTGCGCCGCCGCGCCCAACACGCTCCACGCATACGGCGAGTGACCCTGCGAGCGCAGCCAGGGGAAGTAGTGGTCCGAAGTCACGGAGAAGTCGTAGCCGGCGCCCTCGGCCCGCACCAGATGGTCGACAAGGTCACGGGGGCCGGCCTGCTCGGTCATCATCGTGTATCCGATTTGCACCATGACCGCCGAGTCCCCGGTACGGGCAGCGGAAAACAGCCCTCGATCCGCCGCCGGTCACCGGGGAGGATGCCTCCATGAGCGCTCGCCCGCTGCCCGTCGGCAGCCCCGCCGCCCAAGGTGTCGACGCCGCCGGCGTCCACGCCTTCCTCGACGCCCTTGAAGCCGCTCCGGACATCGAACCGCACAGCCTGATGATCATGCGGCACGGCCGGCTGGTGGCCTCCGGCTGGTGGGCGCCGTACACCTGTGAAAGACCGCACCTGCTGTACTCCCTGAGCAAGAGCTTCACGGCGACGGCCGCCGGGATCGCCGCCGATGAGGGACTGCTCAGCTTCGACGACCCGGTGATCTCGTACTTTCCCGATTTCGACGCCGACATCACCGACCCGCACAGTCGCGCCATGCTGGTACGGCACGTGGCGTCGATGGCCAGCGGGCACGAGGCGGAGACCCTGGACCAGGCGCTCGCCGCCGACCGCGCGGACCTGGTGCGCGGCTTCCTGCTGCTGCCGCCCGAGCGGGAGCCGGGGAGCGTCTTCGCCTACAACCAGCCCACCACCTACACCCTCGCCGCGATCGTCCAGCGTGTCACGGGTCAGCCGCTGACCGAATATCTGCGCCCACGGCTGCTGGACCCGCTCGGCGTGGGCGAGACGGCCTGGCTGCGCGACCGGTCCGGCCGTGAACTGGGCTTCAGCGGGCTGCACGCCACCACCGACGCCATTGCCCGGCTCGGCCAGTTGTATCTGCAGGACGGGGTGTGGGAGGGCCGGCGCCTGCTGCCCGAGGGGTGGGTGGCCGAGGCCACGCGCCCGCACATCGGCAACGGCGACGGTACGGCTGCGGGCGCGCTGTCGGACTGGCAGCAGGGCTACGGCCTCCAGTTCTGGACCTCCCGGCACGGCTGTCGCGGTGACGGCGCGTACGGGCAGTTCTGCCTGGTGCTGCCCGAGCACGACGCCGTGATCGCCACGACCGCGGCGACCGAGCAGATGCAGCAGCTGCTCGATCTTGTCTGGCAGCACCTGCTGCCGGCCTTCGGCCCCGCACCGCTACCGGGCCGCGAGGACGAGGACACGGCCCTGCGGGAGCGGCTGACGCGGCTCGCGCTGCCCCCCGCCGCAGGAAAGCCCGTACCGCCGGAGCGGGCGCAGGACTGGGCGGGCGCCGACTTCACCCCGCACGGCGGCATCTGCGCGGACCAGCCGAAGCTGACCGGGGCCGGGGTGACGAGGAGTGCGGACGGCTGGGCCCTGTGCCTCACCGAGAACGGTCACGAACTCGGCCTGCAGGTCCGGGAGGGCGACTGGACCGTCACCGGCGAGCCGCTGCCGACCGCGGTGAGCGGCGGATGGACCGACGCGGACACCCTCGCCGTGGACGTCGTGTTCCTGGAGACACCGCACCGGCTGACCGTCACGTGCTCACTGCCGGAGCGCACCTTCACAGCACGGTGGCACACCACTCCGCTGCACGGTCCCCCGCTGCGCGCGATGCGCGCGCCCCGGGCCTCAGCCTGACGTCACCCGGAAGGTCCGCAGGAAGGTGTCCAGCGCCTGCCGGTTCGCGGCGTCGTTCCAGTCGGCGGCCGGAGTCGTCCAGCGCAGCGAGAAGCCGCGACCGCCGCCGAGCAGGAAACCGCGCCCGAAAGTGCGCACCCGCGTGCCGTCGGCCTGGGAGAGCCACTCCATGTCGGCGGCCTTGTGGCCCTGGTACGTCGTGGCCTTGATCTCGCCGATCCGCTGAAAGCCGTCGTCCTTCTCCAACTGGGGCTCGACGTCGTCGCGCCAGACGGAGACCGGGTCGGGGCCCACGACGGTGCTGTAGGTGACCGCGAGGGTGCGGGGATCGCCGTCCGCCCCGAAGGTCACGCGGGTCGAAAGGTCGCCGACGCGCGAGGTGTCCACCCGTTTCCAGTCCTTGGGGAGGGCGACGGAGAAGCCCTCGGGTGCGGTGTAGCGGTGGAAACCCGGCGGCAGCGCGCCGGCCGATGCGGAGGAGGGGGAGGGCGCGGAAGTCGTCTGTGATGCGGTCGGCGTGGGTGACGCGGACGGGCTGGAGTTCCTGCCGTCGGTGCGGCTGTCCGGCGGCGTGGCGGACGCGGTGGCGGAGACCGACGGCTGGGGCGCGGTGTCGGTCGAGGACGTGCCGGTGCCCGGCAGTTGATCGATGGCGGCCAGCACGGCGGCCGTCACGGTCACGACGGCCAGCGCGGTCCCGATGGCCATGGTGCGTCTGCTCCAGCCGGGGGCGGCATGGCAGGCGGCGGTGTACACGCCGCGCAGCCGGGGCCGCGCCACGGTGGCCGAGACCGTGTCGGGATCCTCGGTCAGGACGCGGGTGAGGGCCTCGCGCACCACCGGGCGGGTCAGCCGCTCCCTCGAGTTCTTGCGGAGCAGCCCCTGCACGGTCGGGGTGAGGGGCCCGGCGTGCACCGGGGTGCGCAGCGGAAGCCGGTCCACGCCCTTCAAGGTGGCCTCGGGACGGTCCCGGTCCCGGAACGGAGGACGTCCCTCGACCATGGTGTAGAGAATCGCGCCCAGCGCCCACAGGTCGGCCGCCGGCCCGATGCGCTCGTCACGGGCCTGCTCGGGGGAGGCGTACGACGGCGCCGAGAGCCTCGGTGCCAGGGTCGCGCCGGCCAGGCCGAAGCCGGTGACCACGATCCCGCCCCGCTCCTGCACATAGACCTGGCCGGGGCTGAGTTCGCCGTGGGTGATGCCCTCGCCGTGCGCCGCCTCCAGCACATCGAGCAGCTCCAGCCCGATACGGGCCGCCCGCACATAGTTGAACGTGCCCTGCTGGGCGACGAGTTCGCTCAGGGGCGTCCCGTCGATCCATTCGGTCACGGTCCACAGCGTGCCGTCCTGCTCCACGGCGTCGACGACCGTCGCGACCGCGCCGGGGCACATCAGCCCCATGGTCTCCGACATGCGGATGACACGGGCGGTCGCCCGGGGCGCGGCCTCGGCGTCCGGGTCGTCCGGGAGCGCGATCTGGGTGAGGAGATAGGCCCGTCCGACGTTGACGTCCTTGCCGTACCAGCAGATGCGGTTCGTCTCCTGGTGGACGACATCGACGAGCCGGTACCTTCCGGCAACCAACTCGTGCGTGAAGACATGCGCCTTGACCATGGCCATCCCTCGTCGTACCCCTGGGTCTCACCTTTCACAGAGGTACGGGGAGCGCGATGGGGTGTGTTCAAAGGATCCACAAATCATCGGCGCCCACGGGTCCGGAAACTCAGCGCAGCCCGAAGCGTTCCGCCCATCCCGTGACATCGGCGGTCGTCGCGTTGCCCCCGCACACGACCAGTCCGAGCCGTGCGCCCTCACCGACCCGCTCCAGGACCTGGCGGGCCGCGGGCAGCAGACAGCCGGCCGCGGGTTCGGCCCACACCTTGGCATGGTCGGCGAGGTCGAGCGTGCCCTGCACCGCCTCCCGGTCCGGCACCACGAGCACCTCGTGGACCAGCGCGGACACATGGTCGTAGGTCAGCTGCGAGACGGAGGGTGCGCTGAGCGTGCTCACGAGGGACGACAGGGCGACCGGCACCGGGCCGCCCGCCGCCAGCGCCTCCGTCATGGCCTGCGCGCCCTGGGTCTCCACACCCCAGATCCGTACCTCGGGCCGCCGGTCCCGCAGCGCCGTCGCGACGCCGGAGATCAGCCCGCCGCCCCCGATGCTGACGAGCACATCGGTGACGTCACCCGCGTCGGCGGCGAACTCGAGGCCGACGGTGCCCTGTCCGGCGACCACCACCGGGTCGTCGAAGGGATGGACCAGCGTCAGCCCCTCTTCCTGCAGCCGCTTCATCAGCGCGAACGCCTCGTCCATGGCGTCCGTCAGCCGCACCGACGCTCCCGCGGCCCCGGCGATCTCGATCGCGCGGGCGGGTGCCGAGCGCGGCATGACCACGGTGGCCTTCACATCGAGGGCGGCGGCCATGACCGCGACGGCGATCCCGTGGTTGCCGCCGCTGACCGCCACGACTCCGGCGGCCCGCTCGCCGGCACTCAGCGACAGCAGCTTCGCCGTCGCGCCGCGCACCTTGAACGACCCGGTGCGCTGCAGCAGTTCGAGCTTGACGGTGACCGGGATTTCGAGCAGCGCGGCCAGTCCCGGGCTCGGCAGCGTCGGCGTACGCACGACGTGCCCGGCGATGCGCTCGGCCACGGCTTCGACCTCGGAGATCCCGATCAAGACAGTCACCCTTCCGGCACGGGGGAGACGAGGGTCCGTCCCCCTTCGCACCCTGACGCCGGAGACGGCGTAGGTCAAACGCTTTGGCGTTCCTCATGGCGGCGAGGGGCGGCGGCGCCCACCGCCGAGCGCGGCGGGCCCCGCGGACCCGTCAGAGATCCCGCCGCAGCAGATACTCCAGCAAGGACCGCAGCTCCTCCACCGGCCGTGCCGACAGTGCGACATCGGCCAGAGCCGCCTCCACCGCGGCGATGTGCGCACGCGCTTCGGCCAGTGCCTCCGTCCGGCCGCCCAGCGTCTCGATCAGCGCGGCCGCCTCCGCGGGGTCCCCGCCCGCGTCCAGAAGTGCGGCGAGTCGGCGGGACGCGGGGGCGCCGGAGCCGAGTGCGGCCAGCACGGGGAACGTCTTCTTCCGTTCCCGTAGATCGCCGTGCACGGGCTTCCCGGTGACCGCGGGGTCGCCCCAGATGCCCAGGACGTCGTCGACGACCTGGAAGGCGATCCCGAGGTGCCGCCCGGCACGGTCGAGGGCGTCGACCACCGAAGGGGCCGCGCCGCCGAGCAGGGCACCGAGTGCGGCGGCGCAGCCGAGCAGCGCGCCCGTCTTGCACTCGGCCATCGCCCGGTACTCCTCCAGCCGCACCCGCTGCGGCCCCGTCCACGCGCGCGCGGCGAACAGCAGGTCGTCCGCCTGGCCGCGTACCAGGTCACCCAGTGCCACCGACAGCACCCGCACCGCCTGCGGCCCGCCCGGTGCCGCGGCGAGGGTCTCGACGGCCAGCGCGAACAGGGCATCGCCCGCGAGGACGGCGGGTCCGGTGCCGTACGCCTTCCAGACGGTGGGTCGGCGCCGCCGGGCCGCGTCGCCGTCCATGATGTCGTCGTGCAGGAGGGAGAAGGTATGCACCAGCTCCACGGCGACTGCCGCGGGCACCCCGGCCCGCCCGTCCGCGCCCGTGGCCTCGGCGCCCAGCACGGCCAGCGCCTGCCGCACGCCCTTCCCGCCGGACGCGCCGGTCGGCTCACCGCCCACCTCGCACCAGCCGAAGGAGTAGGCGGCCATCTCACCCACCCACGGATGCATGCGCCCCACGGCCTCCACCAGCGCGGGGCGTACCAACTCGCGGCAGCGGTGGAGGACTTGGGTCGCCCCGGCCGGTGCCCGCAGCGTCGAGGGGAGTGCCGTCACCGTACGACCTCCGCAGCCACGCCGAACTCCTGCTGCGCCCGCGCCACCATCTCCCGCGCATGCCGCAGCCCGATCCGCTCCAACTCCGCTGCCAGTTCCGCCAGTTCGGCCGCCGTGTCGTCGCGGTCGCGGCCCAGCCGGGCCAGGGACTTGGCCAGTCCCAGCCGCGCCAGCGCCTGCCCGCGCGGCTCGCTCATCGCACGGAACTCCGCAAGAGCCTGCTCGTACAGGTCTCGCGCCTCGGCCCAGCGCCCCGCCCGGTACAGGACGTTGCCGCGCATCTTGTGGTTGTAGGCCAGCGCGCTGGACAGCTTCATCGCCCGGCAGGTCCTCTCCGCCTCGGACAGCAGCGCCAGCGCCCGCTCGACGTTCCCGTCCCGCACGGACACGAGGTCGGCGAGGCCGCGCAGCGCCCAGGCGTGGCCGCGCCGGTCGTCGGCGCGCGAGGCTATCTCGGCCGCCTCCTCGAACAGCGCGTACGCGGTGTCGTACTCACCCGTGTTGCGGTGGATCTGCGCGATGCCCTCCAGCGCCCACACCGTGTGCCGCGCCTCGCCCCGCCGCCGGGCCTCCGCCAGCAGCTGCTCGTGCAGTCTGCGGACGGCCTGGTAGTCGCCCTGGATGCGGCCGGTCTCGGCGAGTCCCGCAAGGGAGTATCCGCGTACGACGACGTCACCGCCCCGTTCGCCGAGTTCGGCCGCGAGCCCCAGCAGCCGCCGGGCCAGCGGGAAGGCGCCGCGCTGCCGGGCCAGCGTGCCGCCGCTCCACAGCGCCCACGCCATCGCCGCCGTGTCCCCGGCCGCACGGGCCGCACGGTAGCTCGCCTTCCACGCCCGGTCGGCGTCGCCCACCTGGCCCAGCCGGCGGTGCGCCTCGGCCACCGCGAGGCCGGAACGGGCCACCTCCCCGTGCCGCCCCGACCGCTCGGCCGCTCTCAACTCCCTTGTGCCGACGGCCAGTACCTCGGTCAGCGAGGAGTTCACGGAGAGGGTGTTCAGGGCGCCCTGGTATTCCGGGGCGAATGCCTTGCCGTACATGAGTCCCTTTCGGTGGCCGGTATACACGCCATCTATACATTCCGCGTATACATGGTGTGTATAGAGCGTCGAAAAATGGGCCCTGACCCATGGGGCCAGGGCGTCACCTGTTGGGGATCAAGACGTCGTCGGCACCGGAGAGGTTGCTCCTGAGGCGCAGATCACTCCGTGGGGCTCAGTGCTGCTGGGCCTTCTGCGGCGTCGCCTCGCTCGGCCGGACGACCACGTACCCGTCGCCCTGCAGCATCAGCTGTACGGCCTCCCCGCTGCCGCCGCGCAGCATCGATCCGATGGACTGCGAACGGCGCAGCGAGGTCTGCAGACCGGCCGTCCAGCCGACCACCGCGTCCGTGTCCACGTACACCGGGAACTGCGGCGAGACCGGGATGACCAGCGGATTGCCCTCGCACACCAGACCCAGTCGGCCCTGGCCGGTGAAGACACTGTTGAACAGTCCGCCGCCGGCGATGCCCGCGCCCTTCACCGTCGCGATCCGGTACGACAACGAGGCGTCGAAACACAGCACGTTGCGGCCGTTGACGGTGAACTCGTCACCGGGGTCGACCTCGACGATGAAACAGTTCTGCGCCTCGTGCGCGAACCAGGCCTCGCCCTGCCCGCGCACCGCCATCAGCGGCAGCCCCTCCCCGGTGACCGCGCGCTTGAGCATGCCGCCCACGCCCTGGCCCTTGCGCTCGAACTGGAGGTTGCCGCGGTAGGCGACCATCGCGCCCTGACGGGCGAGCATCTCGCCGTTCACCGCGTACTTGACGCACTTGGCGTTCTCGACCGTCATGCCGGGCGCGGTGGCCGGCTGGACCATGTGCTCGCTGGAAAAGAGGGAACCCTTCATCCGGGCATCCTGTCCCGGAGGATTCCGTTCCGCCAAGATCGCGGGAAGGGTCGGTTCCCGGTGGTCAGGCGCCGAACAGCTGGGTCCAGTACATGCCCGCCGGGCCGCCGCCCGCCAAGCCGATCCCGATATGGGTGAATTCGGGTTTGAGGATGTTGGCGCGGTGGCCGGGGCTGTTCATCCAGCCGTCGACGACCTCGGCGGGTGAGCGCTGACCGCAGGCTATGTTCTCGCCGACCGAGCGCCGTCGTGCACCCGCGGCGGCGGCCCGGTCCCAGGGCTGACTTCCCTCTGGTGATGTGTGCGAGTAGAAGGCGCGGGCCACCATGTCCGCGCTGTGTGCCTGCGCCGCGGTGGCGAGCACGGGGTCGGTGGCCAGGGGCGGCAGACCGGCGCCGGCGCGCTCCCGGTTGGTGCGGGCGACGACCTCGGCCGCCGTCCGCGCGAGGTCGCCCGGGGTGAGCGGTCTGGCCCACAGCGCGGTCCAGTAGACGTCTCCCGACCGGCCGTCGCCGACGTACGCCAGGCCGGCATGCAGAAAGGCGGGGTCGCGCAGGGTGCGGCCGGGCTGCTCTTCGCTCAGGCAGTACTGGACGAACTCGGCGGGCGTACGCGGACCGGAGACCAGGTGCTCGCCGACGGTGAGATACGTGTACCCGGCGGCCGTGACGCGCTGGTAGAGGGAGAGGCCGTCTCCGCCTTCCACGCCGAGGCGGCCTGCCGAGGCCATGGCGGCCGCATGGGCGCGGGCCGCCGACGTCAGACGGGCATCGAGGGCCACGGGCTCAGAACCGGCCGCGGCACGGGCGGAGTTGACGAGGCCGAGAAAGCCGTCCGGGTCGGGGGAGTGGGAGCGGGCCGGGGGGAGCGGCGGTGTCGAGGACTCCGGCCAGGTTCCGGCGCGCGGTGCTGCCGGGGCAGTGGGTCGGGATGGCGGCGGGGTGGGCGGGGACGCCGGTGTCGGGGCCGAGGCACGGCCCCCGGGTGCCTCTCGGGTCGCAGACCTGGGCCGCACTTGGGGTTCGTCCAGGACGTCCACGCCGAAGTCCCGCGCAAGCCCGGCGAGCCCGTCGGCGTAGCCCTGCCCCAGGGCCCGCAGTTTCCAGCTGCCGCCGCGCCGGTAGATCTCGGCGAGCAGCAGCACCGTCTCCTGGCCCGGGCGCGGCGGGGTGAAGCGGGCGAGTGGGCGGCCGCCGGGGGCCGCCGCGTGGAGGGTGGGCGCGGGCAGGCGGATCAGGGGAGTGCCGGGTTCGGCCGGGCTGACGACCACCGTGACCCTGGTGGCTCCCGGGCGCAGCCTCTGCGGGTCGACGGTGAGGGTGTCGCCGTGGAGCCGGGCGCCAGGGGCGGAGGGCTGGTTGTAGAACACGAAGTCGCCGTCGCCGCGGACCCTGCCCCCGTCGTCCGTGATCAGCGCGGACACGTCGAAGGGGCCGGGCACTCGGACGGTCAAGGCACCGTCCGGGAGGGGCGTGTTGCCCCCGGGCACCAACTCGCTCATCCCGCCGCCCCGGTGTCGTCGCTCACCCCTCGATGGGCTCCACCGGACAACGTCCACCGGGGCGGCCCGGTTCCCCGCCGGCTCAGTCCCGGGCGATGCCGGGAGCGATGTCCTCGTAGCGCTCGACGGGCGGTGCGGCGCGCCGTACCTTCGCCTGCTTGCCGCAGAACGCGGACTCCATGGTGCCCTGCACCGTGTTGAGCACGGCAATGTTGTTGGACGTGGTGGCCACGGCCGTGAAGCTGCGGCGGCCGTCCTTCGTGGCGAACGCGTACGTGTAGTAGCCCTGGACGACGCCCGTGTGCCCGTACACCGAGACCCCGCAGGACAGGTCGCGGCGCCCCAGCCCCAGCCCGTACCCCTGAGTGCTGCTGACCGGCACCATGCGCTCCATCTGCCGCAGCTGCGCCGGCGAGGTCAGCCGGCCGCCGAGCAGGGCGGAGAGGAAGGTGTTGAGATCCCGCGTGCTGGAGATGATCGCGCCCGCGGTCTGCGCCCAGGACATCGTCTGCTCGGTCGCGTCGACCAGGGGCGCGTCCTTCTGGTCCGGGGCGAGATAGCCCCTGGCGTGGCGGCCGGGAATCTGCGTGCCGGGGTGGACGTAGAAGGTGTCGCGCAGTTTCAGCGGCTTGAAGATGCGGTTCTCGTACTCCGTCCGTACGGAGTGACCGGTCAGCCTCTCGATGAGCATGCCGGCGACGACGAAGTTGGTGTTGGAGTACGAGAACGCGCCCGGGGCGCTGGTGCGCGGGTGCCACAGCGCGCGCTTGACGAGCTCGCGGTAGGTGAAGACCTTGCTGCGGACCTCCTGGAAGCCGGGGACCGTCTTCGCGAACATCGTGTTCGTGTAGTCGTACAGGCCGCTTCGGTGGCCCAGAATCTCGCGCACCGTGATCGTGCGGTCCGGCAGCAGCCCCGGCAGATACCGGTCGACCGGGGCGTCGAGCCTCAGCTTGCCCTCGTCGGCCAGCTGCAACAGCACGACGGCCGTGAAGGTCTTGGTGACACTGCCGATGCGGAACCGGTCGGCGGGGCTGATCGTCCGCCTGCTCCTGCGGTCGGCGACGCCCATGGCGGCCCCTTCGACCCTGCCGTGGTCGTCGAGCCGGGCGATCGCGCCCGGTGCGCCCTGTCTCAGCGCGGTGACGAGGTGGCTTTGAAGACCGATCAGGTCGGGCTTGGGCAGCGGCGCGGTGGAGGTGGCATATGAGGGGACCGCGAGCAGGGAGAGCACGACCGTTCCCAGGACCGTGCCCTTGGATGCGAGATGAGTCACATTCACGCGAGGCAACTTTCTTCCGTGTCGTCACATCTCCACAGTCGACGCACAGTTGGTCACCCACTGATCACTGAGCGATGTGGATTTGCAAAGTATTGCCATGTATCGCACGGAAAGCGATATTTTAGTCTTTACATGGACATGACTCGTCCGAAAGGGTTTCTTGCCGGGGCCCGACCAGCCCCCATGGCGCTCAACGGCGCCGTGCGTCAAGGCGGTTGGTGATCCCGGCCGCCTTGCAAGGAAGGAACCCTCATCAGTGCGTAGACCGCACATACGCAGCGTGGCGGTTGCCGTCGCTGTGACGACGGCCGCCACGGGTCTGGCCGGCACCGCCTTCGGCACCACCACGGGGACGGGTCACACCACTGCCACCGCCGGCACCTCTGCCGCGTCCGTGGTGGCCGCCGCCCGCGCCGCCGCCTTCGCCCACTCCTCGGCGACCGGCGTCTCCCAGGGCGACGAACTGCAGGCCGAGGACGTCATGATCGACCCGGAGGGTGCCCGGCACGTCCGGTTCGCCCGGGCGCACCAGGGCATGCAGGTGCTCGGCGGCGACCTCGTCGTCCACCTCACCAGGCAGCTGACGTACGCGGGTGTCACCCGCGCCGCCGGACACACCGTCAAGCCCGCCGCCGCCACCGCCGCCAGGCTCTCGGCCGCCGAGGCGCAGCAGAAGGCGGCCACGGCCGCCAAGGGCGACGCCGGCACCGCCGAGCTCGTCGTGGACGCCCGTGACGGCGCATCCGCCCTCGCCTACCAGGTGCAGGTCAGCGACAGCGGCATCGCCGAGAGTGCCGGCTCCCGGACGGTCGTCATCGACGCCATGACCGGCAAGGTGCGCAGCAACACGCCCGACAGCGACGAGTTCCTCTCGCCCGCGCTGCTCGACACCCTGCGCGGGCGCGGCGAGAAGCTCGACCCTGCCACGGGCGCCGGTGCCCAGACGGCCGGACTCGCGGCCGCGCCGGCCTCTTCCGCGGCCGCTGCCACCCGCTATCCGTCGACGGCCCAAGGCACCGGCAAATCCCTCTTCGTCGGCACGGTCCCGCTGACCACCACCCGCACGGCCCGCACCACCTACCTCCTCAAGGACCCGACCCGCTGGGGCACCGAGACCCGGGACGCCAAGGGCCAGGAACTGGAGAACTTCGCCCGCGGCCAGAAGATCACCACCACCAGCGACATCTTCGGCAACGGCAAGGTCACCAGCCGCAACAGCGCCGCCGCCGACGCCCAGTACGGCATCACCAAGACCCTGGACTTCTACAAGAAGACCTTCGGTCGCAAGGGCATCGAGAACAACGGCAAGGGCGCCCACGCCATGGTCCACTTCGGCAACAAGGTGGGCAACGCGTTCTGGGACTCGACCTGTGACTGCATGCTCTACGGCGACGGCGACGGCGACACGTTCAAGAAGCCGCTGGTCGCCCTGGACGTCACCGGTCACGAGCTGACCCACGGCGTCGTGGACGCCACCGCCAAGCTGGAGCCCACCCGCGTCGACGCGGAGGGCAACCAGTACGGCGAGCCGGGCGCGCTGAACGAGTCCCTCGCCGACATCTTCGGCTCCAACGTCGAGTTCTTCGCGAACAACGCGTCGGACAAGCCGGACTACCTCATCGGCGAGAAGATGGGCCTGGCCCAGAAGTTCCTGCGCCGCCTCGACCACCCCTCGCTCGACCGGCTCGAGGGCACCATCGACTACTGGGCGCCCGAGGCGTACGACGCCGAGGTGCACGCCGGCTCGGGCGTCTCCTCGCATGCGTACTACCTGCTCGCCGAGGGCAGCGGCCGGAAGACGATCGGCGGCGTCCAGTACGACTCGCCGACGTATGACGGCTCGACCGTCAAGGGTATCGGCCGCACCAAGGCCACGGCCATCTTCTACCGCGCCCTGACCCGCTACATGGTCTCCACGACCGACTTCCACGACGCGCGCAACGCGACGCTGAAGGCGGCCAAGGACCTCTACGGTGCCAACAGCGCGGAGTACAACACGGTGGACCAGGCCTGGGCCGCCGTGAACGTCACCTCGGCCAACACCCCCGCCGCACACCGCTGACCGCACAACGGTGACAGCGCGGTCCGGGCGCCCCGGTCAGGTGGGGCGCCCGGATCCGGCACATCCACCCCCTTCTGAGGGGCCCGGTCAGCACTGCACTGCGGTGGCCGAACTCAAGTGCGACAATGCGTACGCGGCTACCGTTGCCGACCTCCGCCCACAGCTGTATCCCCCGCAGGTGAGCCCGAAGCAGCCCGTCTGACTGGAGGAGTCGATGTCCCCCGGAAACCTCGGCGAGTGGCTCCGTCACTTGGAAGGACATCGCCCGGTGAACACCCGCTTCGCCCGGGCCGGCCGACTCGGCGCCCTCCTGCTGCTGGCCGGTGCCGTCCAGGCCACCCCGGTGCACGCAACCGACGATCAGGCCCCGTTCACGGTGGTGGGAGCACCCGCGGACCGCCGTGACGTCGTCACCTGGGGTGCGAGCGCCGAGCGCATGGACGACGCGGTCGCAGACCGCGGCTACCGGCTCGTCGTCCACACCAGCACGGCCGGAAGCGATCTGCGGATCCGGCTCTCCAACGCCTTCGGCGACCGCCCGGTGACCTTCGACAGTGTCTACGCCGGTCTGCGGCAGCAGGGCGCCCGACTGGTCCCCGACAGCAATCACCGGCTGACCTTCGACGGCGCCCGTTCCGTCACCGTCCCCGCCGGCGCCACCGCCCTCAGCGACCCGTTGCCCGGCCGACTGCCCGCCGCGACCGACCTCGTCGTCAGCATCCACTCACCGGACGCGGCCGGACCCGCGACCGGTCACCGGCTGGCCCTGCAGACGTCCTACACGAGCGAGGGCGACCACACCGCGGAGGCCGGCGCCGCCCACTGGACGCAGACGACAGGCTCCTGGTTCTACCTGGACGCCGTCTCCGTACGCCCGCCCGCCGGCACCGCAGCGGTCGTGGCGCTCGGCGACTCCATCACCGACGGCCGGCAGTCCACTGCCGACCTCGACCGCCGCTGGCCCGACTACCTCGCCCGCCGGCTGCGGTCCTCCGCCAGCCACGTCAAAGGCGTGGCCGACGAAGGGATCTCCGGCAACCAGGTCCTCGCGGACGGCGGCGGCCAGAGCGCCCTGAAGCGTCTGCAGCGCGATGTCCTCTCCCAGCCGGGTGTCCGCACCGTCTTCCTCTTCGAAGGCGTCAACGACATCAAGGCCCATACCGGAGTAACCGCCCAGGACCTGATCGCTGGCTACCGCGCGATCGTCGAGCGGGTGCACGCGGCCGGCAAGTGCGTCGTCGCCTCGACCGTCGCCCCGTACAAGGGCTGGCCGGAATGGGATCCGGCCGGCGAGAAGGTACGAGGGGAAGTGAACCGATTCATCCGCGGCAGCGGCGAGTTCGACGCCGTCATCGACTTCGATCGTGTCCTGCGCAGCCCCTACGACCCCGAGCACGTCCGTCCCGTCCTCGACGGTGGCGACCATCTGCACCCCAACGACAAGGGCATGCGGGCCCTGGCCGACGCCGTCGACCTGAGGAGCCTCGACTGCGCCGCCCGGCACCCCGGCGGCTGAGGTCAGCCCGATGCCGTCGGCTCCGGTGCGATCAGCCCCTGCCGGTAGGCGATCGCCACCGCCTCCGTACGGCTCGAAGCACCCAGCTTGGCCAGGATGTTGGAGACGTGGACGCTGGCCGTCTTGCCGGTGATGAACAGCTCTTCGCCGATCTGCCGGTTGCTGCGGCCGCGGGCGAGCAGCCGCAGCACGTCCTGCTCGCGGGCGGTCAGCGGCGAGGGGCGCTCCCCGTCCGACGGGGCGGTGGCCAGGCGGCCGCGGCGTATCAGACCGTCGATACGCTCCAGCAGGGGCGCCGCGCCGAGCCGCTCGGCCACCCCTCGCGCCTCGCGGACCTGCACGTCCGCCTCCTCGCGCCGCTCGGCCGCCAACAGGGCCTCGGCGAACCGCACTTGGCAGCGGACCCGCTCGTACACGTCTCCGAAGCCGAACGCGGTCACCGCCTTCTCCCAGGCCGCCGCGTCAGGCCCGGACACCGCCCGCAGCCACTCCGCCTCGGCGCGGGCCAGCCAGGCCATCCCCTCGGGCCCCTGCGGGGTGCCGTCCTCGCCGTGCAGGGCCGTCTGCCGGGCGAGCTCGACCAGTTCGTCCGCGGTGTCCTTCCAGCGGTGCCACTCGCCGCCGGACGAGCGCAGTTCCATGGCCGCGTCGGCGACCGCCGTCAGGGCGAGCGCCGCGAACCGCACCGAGGCGTAGGGGAGGTGGCCCGCCTCGTCGGTCAGCGCCGCGACCGTCGCCCGGGTCCGCTCCACCGCCGTCTCCGGCTCGCCGCGCAGCACGGCCGCCTCGGTCAGCGCGATGCCCGCAACCAGCGTGGCCATCCAGTCGAAGGGCCCCTCCAGCAGCACCCGCGCCCGCTCGACGGCGCCCATGTCCCCGCGGGCCAAAGCCACATACAGCGCGGGCCCCATCGCATAGCCGCCTGCCGAGGGCAGCACGGCCGCATCCGCCGCCGCGGCCCGCACGCACTCGTCCCAGCGGCCCAGCGTGTACAGCGTCAGCAGATGGAGATAACGCATCTCCAGCGGATACGGCGACGACAGCAGACCGGCCCGCCGGGCGCGCTCCAGACCCTCGGTCACCCACGGCAGACAGCCCTCGAGGTCACCCGCCTCGAAGCAGCCGACGGCCAGGTTGAACAGGGCGCGCATCTCCACCGGCGCGTTCCCCGCCCGCCGGGCCAGCTCCCGGGCCTCCGTCAGCCGCTCAAGGCCCTCGACGGTGCGCCGGCCGCCGCCCTCCAGGATCGCCAGCGAGATGAGCAGGTCGGCCTGCGCGTCCGCGACCCGCAGCTGCTCGGCCACGCCCAGGGCCTGGCGGGCGACCCGCAGCGCCGTCTCGTCGTCCCCGATGTGGCGGGCCGCCATGACATGCGTGGCCGCCGCCCACACCCAGGTCCGGGTCGGCGGCTCGGCGGGGATCATGGCGAGCGCCTCGCTGCTGTAGGCGAACGCGGCCGTCAGACTGTCGACGCTCATCAGATTGCCGGCCAGCGTGTACCGGACCCGGGCGGCGAGTTCGAAGTCCGTGTCCTGGCCGATGCCGGCGAGCGCGGCCCGGTTGAGGGACACCGCCCGGTGCGACTCACCGGCGTGCGCGGCCGCCGCCGAGGCGCGCAGTGTGAGCGCCACCCGGTCGATGCCGTCGCCCGCGGGCCGGGCCGCCGGGTCGACCGACGCCCACAGGTCGAGGGCGGTCTCCAGGTGCCGCAGCTCCTCGGCGGGTGCACCCACCCGGTCGGCGTGCTCGGCCGCCTCCAGGGAGGCGGCGAGCGCCTCGGCCAGGTCATGACTTTCACGGTAGTGGTGGGCCCGCTCGGCGGCGCTCTCCGCAGGGTGCCCGCGTCCGGCGAGCAGCCGGGCGAACGCGCCGTGCAGCCGGGCCCGTTCGCCGGGCAGCAGATCCGCGTAGACCGCCTCCCGGGCCAGGGCGTGCCGGAAGGCGTAGGTGTCGGCGTCACCGGGAACCAGGAGCTGGCGGCCGATGGCCTCGCGCAGCGCCGCCTCCAGCTCGTCCTCGGGCAGCCCGACCGCCTCGCGCAACAGGTCGTGCTCCACGCGCCGCCCGGCGACGGCGGCGGTGCGCAGCACCTGCTGGGCGGTGTCGGACAGCTGCTCGATGCGGATGAGGAGGACGTCGGCCAGGCCGCTGGGCACGCCGCCCGCCTCCGTGTCCGTGGCCGCGAGCAGCTCCTCCGCGTAGAAGGCGTTGCCCTCGGCGCGCTCGACGATCCCGCGGACCGTGGCCTCCGGCAGCGGGCGCTCCTGCAGCACGCGCACCAGCCGGGTCACCTCGGCATCCGCCATGGGGCGCAGCTCCAGCCGCTCCACGGCGGGCAGCCGTACCAGCTCGGCCAGGAGCGGGCGCAGGGGGTGGCGGCGGTGCAGATCGTCCGCCCGGTAGGAGGCGAACACCGCCAGCCGGTGCGTGGGCGCGCCGCCGGCCGGCCGCTGCAGGATGCCGCGGCTGAGCAGGAAGCGCAGCAGGTCCCGGGAGGACTGGTCGGCCCAGTGCAGGTCCTCCAGGACCAGCAGCAGCGGAGCGATCTCCGACAGTTCGGCCAGCAGCCCCGCCATGCCCTCGAACAGCCGCAGCCGCCCTCCGCCACTGTCCGAACGCGTGGGCAGGCCCCCTTCGTCCCGCACCGCGTCCGGGCCCGCACCCCGCAGCCGGGCCACCACCGGATGCCGGGCCAGCGCGTCCGCGAACCGCTCGTCGGCCGCCAGCGCGCCCAGGATCTCGGTGAACGGCAGATACGGCAGTCCGACGTCACCGAGGTCGACGCAGTGGCCGGTGAGGACCGTCATCCCGGCCCGGGCGGCCCGCCCCGCGACCTCGTCCAGCACCCGGGTCTTGCCCACTCCGGCGTCCCCGGCGAGCAGCACGGCCCGGGCCTCCCCGCCCCGGGCACGCTCGAGCATTCCGGTGAGCCGGGCGATCTCCTCGTCCCGGCCGATCAGCGGCCTGGTGAACATGGTCTGCGACACGGATCCATCCTGGCACGGGCCACTGACACCGTGGCCCGGGGCTGCATCGATGTGCGGCTCCGCCGCACGGGCGCGACCAGCCACGACGCGGCTGCGGACGCCCGACGGAAGAGCGCGGTTCATTCAGCGGAGCGCCTAGCGCAGCGTCTGCGCCCAGTTCGCCGGCACCCGCCCCGCAGGGCCCGGCGCCGGCTGGTCCGCGGGATGGCTCACCGGGGGAGCGAGGTCGGGTCCTGACTCGTACAGCTCGTTGGTGTCGAAGTTCCAGAACCAGCTCTCACCCGGCTCGAAACTGCGGATCACCGGGTGACCGGTTTCCCGGTAGTGGGCGCTCGCGTGCTTGGCGGGTGAGTCGTCGCAACAGCCGATGTGCCCGCACTGTGCGCAGCGCCGCAGATGGAACCACCAGCCGCCGGCCGCGTCGCACTCGACGCACCCGCTGCCGCTCGGAGGGACGCCGGGGTCGATTCCGTTGACACTGGTCATGCGGGCTCCTCAGGTGTGTAGTCGTCCGCGGCGGTCAGGGGCAGCAGGACCTGGAAGCGGGTGTCCCCGGGTTCGGACTCCACCTGGAGCGTGCCGTGGTGCTTGTTGACGACGATCCGCCAGGAGATGTCCAGACCCAGCCCGGTGCCCTCGCCCACCGGCTTGGTGGTGAAGAACGGGTCGAAGATGCGGCCGCGGATCTCCTGCGGCACGCCGGGCCCGGTGTCGCGGAACTCGACCAGCAGCCGGTCGTGATCGAGAGCTGTCCGCACCGTCAAGGTGCCTGCTCCGCCGGTGCTGTTGATGGCGTGGACCGCGTTGTCGATCAGGTTGGTCCACACCTGGTTCAGCTCCGCCGGGTAGGCCGGGACCTTCGGCAGGGTGCGGTCGTAGTCCTTGACGACCTCGATCCGCGAGCCGATCTTGCCCGAGAGCATCAGCAGTGTGCTGTCGAGGAGTTCGTGGACGTCGGCGTTCTGGTACGGGGCCCGGTCGAGCTGCGAGTACTGCTTGGCCGCGTCGACCAGGTGCGAGATACGCGTCGTGGAGTCCTCGATCTCGTCCATCAACAGCTCGGTCTCGACCGTGTAGTTGAGCCAGCCGATCGCCCCGGGCAGGATCTCCGGATCCACCTCCGCCGCCACCTGGTCCAGCCAGTCGATGTCCAGACCGGCCTGCACGAACGTGGGCGCGAGCCGCCAGCCGTCCGGGATGCCGTGGTCGTCGAGCCAGTCGGTGAGGGCGTCCTCCCGGTCCGCGGCCTCCAGCGGGCTCAACGTCGGTGCCTTGGCGACGAGTTCGGCGGTGCGTTCCTGGACCTCGATGAGGTTCGCCAGGGCCTCGCGCGGATACGGGCCCGCGGAGATGACGCCCAGCTTGTGCCGCATCTTCGCGACCCGCTCGCGCAGCGTCGCGGTGGCCCGCACCGCCGCCGCCGCCGGGTTGTTGAGCTCATGGGTGAGCCCGGCCGACAACGAGCCCAGTGCCAGCAGCCGTTCCCGCTGCCCGATGGCTTGCTGTGTGCTCTTCGAACCGAAGAACAGCCCTTCCAGCAGATGTACCGCCATCGGGAACCACTCCTGCATGACGGCCGCGAACGTGTCCGCGGGCAGCACGAAGAACCGCGTCTGCTCCGTCACGCGCATGGAGTTGTTGTACAGCTGCCGGACCCGGTCCCCGAGATAGGCCTGCATGGCCCCCGAGTACACGCCTGGCTGCGAGGTGCGCGTCACCTCGACGTCGTCACCGCCGACCCTGCGGGACAGCACGACCGTACCCTCGATCATCACGAAGAAGCAGGTGGCGGGCTCGCCCTCGGTGTACACGGGGCCCGCCTCGAACCGCTCCACCCGCCCCTTGCTGCACAGCCGTCCGAGTTGCTCCGGGGTGAGCTTCTCGAACAGGAACAGCGAACCGATTTCCTGCGGGCTGCAGGGCATGACCTGCCCGCTCACGACTGCTCCAGATACCGGTGGACGAGCATCACGGCCATGGCTCCCTCTCCGACGGCGGACGCGACCCGTTTCGCGGACTCGGCGCGGGCGTCGCCCGCCACGAACACGCCGGGAATGTTGGTCTCCAGGTGGTACGGCGGCCGGTCCAGCTCCCAGTCCGCCGGCGGCCGCCCGTCCGCGGTGAGGTCGGGCCCGGCCAGGATGAACCCGTGCTCGTCACGCAGCACCGTGCCGTCGAGCCAGTCGGTGAGCGGGGCCGCGCCGATGAACACGAACATCCACTGCGCGTCGACGAGTTCGGTCTCGCCGGTCTCCGTGTCGCGCAGGGTGAGCTGCTCCAGCCGGCCGGAGCCGTGCGCGGATTCGACGACCGTGCGGGCGCGCACCGAGATGTTGGGCGCCTCGTTGATCTGCTGGATCAGGTAGTACGACATCGACGCGGACAGGTCCGGCCCGCGCACCAGGAGCGTCACCGACTTGGCGCCCCGGGACAGGTACATGGCCGCCTGCCCGGCCGAGTTGGCGCCGCCGACGATGTACACGTCGTGGCCCTGGCAGGAGGCCGCCTCGGTCAGCGCCGAGCCGTAGAACACCCCGCAGCCGGTCAGGTCGTTGCAGCCCGGCGCGTCGAGCTGCCGGTACGACACGCCGGTCGCCAGGATCACGCTGTGCGCGGCGACCGCCGAACCGTCGGAGAACCGCACGGTCCGTGCGGCCCCGTTGACCTCGAGTCCCGTCACCTGGCGTGCGGTGAGGATCTCGGCGCCGAACTTCGCCGCCTGCCGCCGCGCCCGGTCGGTCAGCTGCGCCCCCGACACGCCGTCCGGGAAGCCCAGGTAGTTCTCGATCCGCGAGCTCTGCCCTGCCTGCCCGCCGGTCGCCGACCGCTCCACGAGCACCGTCCGCAGCCCCTCCGAGGCCCCGTACACCGCGGCCCCGAGCCCGGCGGGCCCGCCGCCGATGACGACGAGGTCGTAGAAGTCCGCCGCCGGCGTGGTCGCCAGCCCCACGCGCGCGGCCAGCTCGGGCGCCTCCGGCTCGACCAGGGGCGTCCCGTCCGGGTGATCACGAGCGGCAGCCGCTGCCCGTCCTGCCCGGCCGCCGCCAGCAGCCGCCTGCCCTCGGGTTCGTCCGCCGAGTACCAGCGGTAGGGCACCTGGTTGCGGGCCAGGAACTCCCGTACGTCCGAGGAACGCGCCGACCAGCGGTGCCCGACCACCTTGGTGCTGGGCACCGGCCGGAAGTCGCTGCAGCGCCAGGCCTCCAGCAGGTCGTCCAGGACGGGGTAGAGCTTCTCCTCGGGCGGGTCCCAGGGCTTGAGCAGATAGTGGTCCAGGTCGACGACGTTGATCGCGTCGATGGCCGCGCCGGTGTCCGCGTACGCGGTCAGCAGCACCCGCCGGGCACCCGGATACACATCCAGGGCCTGCTCCAGGAACTCGATGCCGTTCATCTGGGGCATGCGGTAGTCCGCCAGGATCACGGCCACCAGGTCGCCGCGCAGCTTCAGCTCCCGCAGCGCGTCCAGCGCGGACTCGCCGGACTCCGCGCGCACGATCCGGTACGACTCGCCGTAGCGTCGCCGCAGATCACGGGCGACGGCCCGGGAGACTCCCGGATCGTCGTCCACGGTCATGATGACGGTCCGCGCTGCGTCGGACGCCTGTGCCATACGTCTCCCACCCCGAGTGGCCGGATGCTCGGCGCGGGGACCTCGTCACCGCGCCGGCTCCGTCCATCGTATGTTCGATCGTCCCGGTTCGCTCCGGGACGAGTCAGGCGGCTCGTGAGCCGAGCACGCAGAACTCGTTGCCCTCGGGGTCGGCCAGTACCACCCATGGCTGTTCACCCTGTCCGACGTCCACGCGCCGCGCGCCCGACGCCAGCAGCCGGGCCACCTCGGCGTCCTGGTCGTCGGGACGGAAGTCCAGGTGCAGGCGGTTCTTGACGGTCTTGCCCTCCGGCACCGGGGCGAAGATCAGTCCCGGCAGACGGTCCTTGTCGGGCCGGATCTCGAACTCGTCGGCTGCGTCGTTGACCACGACCCAGCCGAACGCCTCGGCCCACCACCGCCCCAGCGCGACGGCGTCGGCCGCGTCGACGTTCACTTGCTCCCATTCCATGGCCGTGGCAGGAGCGTAGTGAAGACTGGGTCCGAGTGACCTGATCACGAGACTGGGAGGCCGCCGCATGACCCGCCCGATCACCGCAGGCGTCGACGGAACCGAGGAGAGCATCGCGGCGCTGCACTGGGCGGCCCGGGAGGCGGTTCGCCGGGGGCTGGCGCTGCGCGTGGTGCAGGCCTGGCGCTTCCAGCCGCACGAGGCGATCGACGCGGCGGACCCGGGCACACAGGCCGGCTGGGTGCGGGACGCGCTGGCCGAGGCCGTGCGGAGTGTCACCGCGCGCCATCCGGACCTCGACGTCGCCACGGACGTCGTGGCGGGGGAGACGGTCGACACGCTGCTCGACGCGGCCGCCGAGGCCGAGATGCTGGTGCTCGGCTCACGCGGGCACGGTCCCGTCGTCGGCTTCCTGCTCGGCTCCGTGGGCCAGCAGGTGATCGCCGAGGCGACCCGGCCGGTGGTGCTCGTGCGCGCGGGCGACCAGCCGGCGGCCGAGGCCGGCGGACGGGAGGTGGTCGTCGGTCAGCAGGGCCAGCCGGACGACAGCGCCGACACCCTGCGGTTCGCCTTCGAGACGGCGGCCGCCCGCGGCGCCACCGTGCGGGCGGTGCGGGCCTGGACGCTGCCGCCGGTGTTCGCGTACAGCCCGGGCTCGATGCACCTCCTGGACGAGGCAGGGGGCCTGGAACCGTTCGAGGCGAAGGCACTGGCCGCCGCACTGCAGCCCTGGCGGGAGCGCTTCCCCGACGTGCACGTGATCGAGCACCTGGAGATCGGCAGTGCGGGCCAGGTGCTGCTGTCGGTGGCCGGGCGGGCCCAGCTGATGGTCGTCGGCCGGCGCGCGCACCGCACGGCCGTCGGCGCGCGCATCGGCTCGGTTGCGCACGGCGTCCTGCACCACGCCGACTGCCCGGTGGCCGTGGTCCCGCACGCCTGAGTCACTCCGGGGTGACCGGCTCCAGGGTCTCGCGCGCCTTGGGCAGCACGTTCTCGATGTAGTCCTCGACCGCCGTGTCCAGCCCGATGTCGTGCTGCGCGTGCTCGGACAGGTACCAGCGGTGCTCGAGCAGTTCGTGGTAGATCTCCGCCGGGTCCATCGCACCGCGCAGTTCGAGGGGTACGGCGCGCACGGTGGGCCGGAAGACGTCCCGTACCCACCGGTGGGCCAGCACCTCGGGGCGGGCCGCGAGGGGGTCGCCGGGTGCGTAGTCGTCCTGGGTGGCCATCCAGCTCTCCAGGTCGTTCAGCAGCCGCCGCGCCTGGTTCTCCTCCGCGTCCAGGCCGGTCAGACGCAGCAGTTGGCGCTGGTGGTGGCCGGCGTCGACGACCTTGGGGACGAAGGTGACGGTGTCCCCGTTCGAGGAGTGCTGGATCTGCATCTCGGCCACGTCGAAACCGAGTTCGTTGAGGCGGCGGATGCGGCGCTCGATGTAGTGGTACTTGCCCGCCGGGTACACGGACGTGCGGGTGAGCTCCTGCCACAGGTCCCCGTAGCGGGCGCAGATCTCCATGCCGAACTCGACCGGGTCGACGGACGGGTGCAGCGCCCCCGAGGCCTCCAGGTCGAGCAGCTCGCCGCTGATGTTCACGCGGGCGAGATCCAGGTCGTACTCGCGCTGCCCGCCGCTGAGCTGGGGATGCAGATCACCGGTCTCGGCGTCCACGAGGTAGGCGGCGTAGGCGCCCGCGTCACGCCGGAAGAGAGTGTTGGACAGCGAGCAGTCGCCCCACGCGAAGCCGGCGAGGTGCAGGCGCACCAGCAGCACGGCCAGGGCGTCCATGAGGCGGTGCATGGTGGCCGGGCGCATCGTCGTCTCGAACATCGAGCGGTACGGCTGTGAGCCGCGCAGATGCCGGGTGATCAGCACCGGTTCCAGCGGGTCGCCGTCCTGGCCGGTGCGTCCGGTGACCACGGCCAGCGGGTCCACCGCGGGGATGCCGAGCCGGTCCAGGTCGCGCAGCAGCTCGTACTCGCGCAGGGCGGGCCGTTCGGCGAGTTCCTTGACGGCGATCACCTCGTCGCCGGCGCGGGCGTAGCGCACGACGTGGCGGGATATGCCGCGCGGCAGCGGGACGAGGTATTCGTCGGGCCACTCCTCCAGGGGCAGGTGCCAGGGCAGGGCCAGCAGGAGCGCGGGGTGCTCCGGGTTCGTCGCGCTGATCTGCAGTGCCATGGCGTGCGTGTCCTTGCCTCGCGGGTGATCGTCACCTCACCTTAGAGGGCACGTTCCTTGGCCTGAAGTGCCGCTTCACGTACTGGACCGCGGTGCACCGGGCCGTGCCCCGGCAGCAGCAGCTCGCCGTCCAGTGCGGCCAGGATGTCCAGCGAGGCCACGGCACGGGCCCGCTCGTGGTGGAACATGTCGGGAAGCAGCTGCGGCCCCTGGATCCGCGAGGTGGCGTGGCCGGTGGCCAGGGCGTCACCCGAGATCAGCACCCCGGTGTCCGGCAGGTGGAAGGCCGCGTGGCCGTCGGTGTGGCCGGGCGTGTGCACCGGCACGGGGCGGCCCGGCAGGTCCAGCGGGCGCGCCGCCGGGAAGGGCTCGGGTGCGGCGACCGGCACATGGGCCATGCCGCCGGCGCGCAGGGTGTGCACCGACCAGGGCAGGACCCCTGGCCGCCAGCTGTTCTTCACGACCTGCCCGACGGTCACCTGCTGCAGGAACTCCCGGCGTGCGTGCGGCACTTCGGCCTCGTGGAGATACACGGGCGTGCCGTAGGTGCAGCGCAGATACTCGGCGGAGCCCAGATGGTCGTTGTGCGCGTGGGTGATCAGTACCGCCGCGACGGCCTCCGGTGCGCCGCCCACCGCCTCCAGCGAGGCGAGCAGCTGCTCCCGGTCTCCGAGGTAGCCGGTGTCCACCAGCGTGATCTCGTCGCCCTCGGTGAGGATCACCCAGTTGGTGTTGCTGCCGTGTACCAGGTGAATGCCGTCGGCGACTTGCCGCACGTCTGCCTGCATGATTGCCCCGCGTGGTGAGGTCCCTGCCCGACGGCACAAGCAAAGCAGACCCGGCCCGTACCGGAAGCGGCAGGTCCGCGCCAATCTGCGGGTCATCTGTGTGAGAGGGGCACGGGAAGGGCTGCCTCCGGCACCGTCCGCCGGAGGCAGCCCCCTGCGTGCAGCCGAAGCGGCCGCCTCTCCGCCTCACTGCACGCCGTGCGGGCGGAACTGGATGCTGATGCGCGGTCCCGCAGCGCGGGTGGTCTTCGGGACGGAGTGCTCCCAGGACCGCTGGCAGGAGCCGCCCATCACGATGAGATCGCCGTGCCCCAGCGGGCGCCGCACGCTCTCGCCGCCCCCCATCGGGCGCAGCAGCAGATCGCGGGGCGTGCCCACGGAGAGGATGGCGATCATGGTGTCCTCGCGGGCGCCGCGCCCGATCCGGTCGCCGTGCCAGGCGACACTGTCCCGGCCGTCGCGGTAGTAGCAGAGCCCGGCCGTGGTGAACGGCTCGCCCAACTCGTCGGCATAGTGCGCGGACAGGACCTCGCGAGCCTCGTCCAGCACCGGGTGCGGGAGTGCGTCGCCCGCACCGTAGAACGCGAGCAGCCGGGGTACGTCCACGACCTGGTCGTACATCTTGCGGCGCTCCGCACGCCAGGGCACCTCTGCGGCCAGCTGTTCGAACAGGACGTCCGAGCCGCCGAGCCACCCGGGCAGGACGTCGATCCAGGCGCCGAGGCCGAGGTACGTCCGCCGGATCGCGTCGAGGGAGCCGAGACGCAGCTCGTCGGTCTGGTCGAAGAGCGAGCCCTGGAGGTGCATGTCCACAGATTCAGCGTACTCCTGTATTCGAAAATCTGTTCCTATCATGTCAGGCCGGAATGGCGGCGACCCTCTTTCCGATACATCGATGTATCGGATACATTCCTGTATCGAACGGAGGTCGAAGATGACGACGGAGGAAGCGGCCCCACGCGTGACCAGGCGCCGGGTCCGCACCCGCGCCAACCTCCTCGAGGCCGCCTTCGCCGTGTTCGCCGCCAAGGGCTTCGGGCGGGTCTCCATCGAGGAGGTCTGTGAGGCCGCCGGGTACAGCAGGGGCGCCTTCTACTCCAATTTCGACAGCCTGGACGAGCTGTTCTTCGCCCTCTACCGGCAGCGCGCCGACCTCATCGCGGACCAGGTCTCCGGTGCCCTCGCCCTGGACGGACCGGACCTGGACGTGCCCGCCGCCGTCGACCGCGTCACCGAAGTGCTGCTCCTCGACCTGGACTGGCTGCTGGTGAAGACGGACTTCCTGGTGCACGCCGCCCGCGATCCACAGGTCGCCGAGACCCTGCTGGAACACCGGTCGAGGCTGCGGCAGGCGGTCGCCGACCGGCTCGCCCGCGCGCAGGGCCTCGCCCGACTGCCCGCCGTGCTCGGCGACATCGACGGCGCGGCACACGCCGTGGTCGCCGCGTACGACGGCGTCACCACCCAACTGCTGCTGGACAAGGACGTCGACGGCGCCCGCGGCTGGCTCAAGCAACTGCTCACCGCGCTGCTCACCGACGGCAGCAGCACCTCCCGATGAGAGCTCCGAACGAGCCCCCTCAATCAGACCACCCAACGAGCAAAGGAACCCTCGCCATGGATGCGGACGTCATCGTCGTCGGAGCGGGCCTCGCGGGCCTGGTCGCCGCGCACGAGCTCACCAGCCGGGGCCGCAGGGTCGCGCTGGTCGACCAGGAGAACGCCGCCAACCTGGGCGGCCAGGCGTTCTGGTCCTTCGGCGGGCTGTTCCTCGTCGACTCCCCGGAGCAGCGGCGTCTGGGCATCAAGGACTCCTTCGACCTGGCCTGGAACGACTGGCAGGGCAGCGCCGGGTTCGACCGGGTCGACGACGAGGACTCCTGGGCGGTGCGCTGGGCCCGCGCCTACGTCGAGTGGGCGGCGGGCGAGAAGCGGTCCTGGCTGGACGGGCACGGCATCAAGCTGCTGCCGACGGTCGGCTGGGCCGAACGCGGCGACCTGCGGGCCGACGGACACGGCAACTCCGTCCCCCGCTTCCATGTCACGTGGGGCACCGGCACCGGCGTGGTGGAGCCGTTCGTCGACCACGCCAAGCAGGCCGCCCGCGACGGACTGCTGACCTTCTACCACCGCCACCAGGTCGACGAGCTGGTGATCGTGGAGGGTGCCGCGCGCGGAGTGCGCGGCACGGTACTCGCCGAAGACCGCTCGCCCCGGGGCGTTGCCTCCACCCGCGACCGCATCGGCGACTTCGAGCTCACCGCCCAGGCCGTCGTCGTCACCACCGGCGGCATCGGCGCCAACCACGACATCGTCCGCCGCTACTGGCCCGAGCGCCTCGGCACCCCGCCCGCCGAGATGGTCACCGGTGTCCCCGCGTACGTCGACGGCCGCATGCTCGACATCAGCGCCGAGGCCGGCGTCCGCCTGGTCAACCGCGACCGCATGTGGCACTACACCGAGGGTCTGCAGAACTGGGACCCGATCTGGCCCGGCCACGGCATCCGCATCCTGCCCGGCCCGTCCTCCCTCTGGTTCGACGCCCTCGGCCGCCGGCTGCCCGACCCCTGCCTGCCGGGCTACGACACCCTCGGCACCCTCAAGCACCTGCGCACCACCCCGGACATCGCGGACTACGACCACTCCTGGTTCGTCCTCACCCAGAAGATCATCGAGAAGGAGTTCGCGCTGTCGGGCTCCGAGCAGAACCCGGACATCACCGCCAAGGACAAGGGTGCGGTCCTGAAGAACCGCCTGGGCAAGGGCGCCCCGGCCCCGGTCGACGCCTTCCTGCGCAAGGGCGCCGACTTCGTGACCGCACCCACCCTGGAGCAACTCGTCACCAAGATGAACGAGTTGACGGACAAGCCGCTGCTCGACGCGGACGTCCTGCGCCGCCAGATCGAGGCACGCGACCTACAGGTCGGCAACCCCTACAGCAAGGACTCCCAGATCCAGGGCATCCGCAACGCCCGGCGCTACATCGGCGACCGCCTCGGCCGCGTCGCCACCCCGCACCGCATCCTCGACCCGGCGGCCGGCCCGCTCATCGGCGTCAAACTCCACGTCCTCACCCGCAAGACCCTCGGCGGCATCCAGACCGACCTCGACTCCCGCGCCCTGGGCGCCGACGGCAACCCGATCGACGGTCTCTACGCGGCCGGGGAGGTGGCAGGCTTCGGCGGCGGAGGCGTGCACGGCTACAACGCCCTGGAGGGCACCTTCCTCGGCGGCTGCCTCTTCTCCGGGCGGGCAGCCGGCCGGGCGGCGGCGAAGCAGACCGCCTAACCGACGGACCGCCTGACCGTCTGACCGACGGACGGGAGGCCGGGGCGGCCGGAGTACGAACCGGCCGCCCCTGCGGCATTTCCGTCAACGACCGGCCGACGCAGGGGCATTGACCCTCGGACGCCTCCGGTGCTTCAGTGGCTGAGCCACTCATCCACTTCTTCCGTGCGAGGAGACATCCGTGGAGGCACTGCCCCGCGAGACGATCGTGGACGTCCTCGAGGCCCGGCTGCGCGAGGACATCCTGGCCGGACGCCACCCGGCGGGCAGTTATCTGCCCCCGGAGCGTCAACTGGCCGACGGATACGGCGTCACCCGCACCACCCTCAAACACGCCTTCGGCCGCCTCGTCCAGGCAGGCCTGCTGGAGACCCGGCACGGCGTCGGCACCAAGGTCCGCGACTACGCCCGGCTGGGCGGCGCGGACCTCCTGCCGATGCTTGTGCGGCACGACGCGAAATGGGTCCGCGAGATCTTCGAAGTACGACGGTCCGTGGGCGCGTTGATCGCCGAGCGGGCGGCGGCCCGGGCCACCCGTGCCCACCACGCCGAACTGCGCCGCCTCCTGGAAGCCGTACGGGACGCGGACAGCGCGGACGCCGTGCAACTGGCCGACGTCGAGGTACACCGCGCCCTCGCCCGCGCAACCGGCAACCGGGTCTACGTCCTGCTCACCAACACCCTCTTCAACGCCTACCTCCCCGTCCGCGCCGCCCTGCGCGGGCCGTTCACCGACGCCGGACCCGCCCACCGGCGCCTCGCCCCCGTGGTGGAGGCGGTGACATCCGGCGACAGCCGCCAGGCCCACGCGGCCGCCGACGCCTATCTGCGCGACACCGAGCAGATCATGCTGGAGGGACTGGCGTGAGGGGCACCTCGTTCACGGAGACCATGCTCGGCACGGTCCAACTCGACGGCCGGGACCCGGTTCGTCGTATCCGCCTCGACCTGCGGGCCGAGGCCGACGAGGTCCTGCGCCCGCACCGCACCACCCGGGCCCGGCTCGGCGGCCGTATGCGCATCAGCGGACTGGCCGACGACCCGGACGCCTCAGGCGAGTTGGAGATCTCGCCGCTCGCCCGCCGCCGCATCCGCTACCGGCTGACGTTCACCGCCGACGGCCGTCTCCTGACCCTGGACGGCTGGAAGTCCGTGACCCCGAGTCATCCGGTGAGGTCGATGACCGTGCTGCCGTTCACGCTGTACGAGGACAGCGCGCGAGTGGGCCGGGGCACCCTCCGTTTCCCCGTCACCACCGGCCTGGCACCCTTCCTTCTGAGCTTCCGCTTTCCCCGGCAGGAGGACCCGGCCCAGTACCTCGCACCGCGCTGGGACGGCAGTCCCGGCCGCACCGAGGTCTGGTACACCACCCTGACCGACCCCACCACCGGCACCGGCATCTGGCTCCACCACGAACTGGTCTCGCCCGCCGACGGATCCGCGCCGCACGCCCACGGCTGGGCCGCCGCCTTCCCACCCGACGGAGAGGTCCGCCACGTCCGCTTCGGGCCCGCCTCCTGGAACAGCCCCACGTACGGATTCACAGCCCCCGGCGTCTTTGTTGCCCCGGGGCGACTGACCGGAGGCGTCGGCGACTTCCACTGGGATCTTGCCGAACGACCCCTGGCGGCACCCCTGTTCACCTTCCCCCGCTGGTCCTGGCGGCGCCCCCTGCTCCCCGCCGCCCACATGCTCCCGGCGGCCCGGGCCACGTACGACGGAACCTTCAGCGACGGAAAGCAGACACTGACCCTGCGCGGCGCCCCCGGCGCCTCCGCCCGTATCCACGGCCACGGCAACGCGCGCCGCTGGGCCTGGCTCCACGCGGAACTCGGCGACGGCGACGTGCTCGAGGTGATCGCCGCGGTGTCCACGCGGCCCGTGCTGCGGCGGCTGCCGCCGCTCGTCTTCCTGCGGCTGAGGCACCGCGACCGCACCTGGCCGCGCCGGGCGGAGCGCTCTGCGGCGGGCCTGTTCGGCATCGGACGGTTCCGTGCCCGCATCGGACTGCCCGAGTGGACGGTGACCGGCCGTACCCTGCTGCGCCGCATCCGCGTCGAGGTCACCCAGCCGGCCGAGCGCACCCTCGTCCTGGACTACCGCGACCCGGACGGCGCCCCGGCGGTGTGCCGCAACAGCGAGAGCGCAGATGCGAAGATCCTGCTGGAGCGCTGGTGGGGCCACTGGCGCACCGAAGCCTCGTGGACGCTGCGAGGCACCGCACACGCCGAGGTGGGGGACCGGTGACCGGGCGGGGGCTGGTCGCCGCCCTGCTCGCCGACACCGGGGACGAGGAGTGGCTCGCGCGCGTGCCCGGCAGGCTCGACACGTTCCTGGCCGCGCTGCCCGGGCCCGTACGGGCCGCAGTGCAGTCCGCCGCGCTCGCCGTGGACGCGTACGCCGTCCTGCACAGCGGGCGCCGCCTGGCCGCCCTCACTCCCGACGAGCGCGAGACGGTGCTCGGCTCCCTTGCCACGCGCCCCGGACTCCTACCGGCGCTGGATCTTCTCAAGGTCCCCGTGCTGCTCGCCGCGGCCACCGAGCGAACGCCCGCCCCGCCGGCACCGTTTGCACCCGAGGATCCGCCCCTGGACTGCATCCCGGCCGGGGAGTGGCCCGCGCGGGCCACCGCGGACGCCGTCGTCGTGGGATCGGGCGCCGGAGGAGCCGTCGCCGCCCGCACTCTCGCGCGCGCCGGGCTCACCGTCGTCGTACTGGAGGAGGGCGAGCACCACACCACGGCCTCCTTCGGCCGCCGCGCACCGCTGGACCGTTTCACCGATCTGTACCGGGACGGTGGAGCGACCGCGGCGCTGGGTGATCCGCCGCTCCTGCTGCCGGTCGGACGGGCCGTCGGCGGCACCACCGTCGTCAACTCCGGCACCTGCTACCGCACTCCGGAGCATGTCCTCGACCGCTGGAGCAGCCGCCACGGCTTCCGCCTCGCCGAGGGCTTTCCCGCTCGGCTGGACGAGATCGAACGGACCCTGCACGTCGCCACCCAGCCCCTCGACGTCCTCGGCGCCAACGGCCTGCTCGCCCTGGCCGGAGCCGGGCGACTCGGCTGGCGGGCCGGTCCGCTGCGTCGCAACGCACCGGGCTGCAAGGGCTCCTGCCAGTGCGTGGTGGGCTGTCCCACCGGTGCCAAGCAGAGCGTGCAACTGTCCGTCCTGCCCGACGCGTGTGCCCACGGTGCGCGCATCGTCACCGGTGCACGGGTGTTGCGGATCCTGCTCGACCGCGACCGCCCGGGCCCCCCGCAGGCGGCCGGCATCCTGGCCCGCCGGGCGGACGGCAGCGAACTGGAGATCCTCAGCCCCCTCGTGGTCACGGCCGCGGGCGCCCTGCAGACCCCGCCGCTGCTGCGCCGCAGCGGCCTGGGCGGTCCCCGGCTGGGCCGCAACCTCAGCGTGCACCCGGCCACCAGCGTCGCCGGCCGCTTCACGGAACCGGTCACCTCCTGGGAAGGCGTCCTGCAGAGCACCGGCGTCGAGGAGTTGCACGACCGCGGGATCCTGATCGAGGCGACCGCGAGCCCGCCCGGCATGAGCAGCTTCGTCCTCCCCGGCCTCGGGCGTTCCCTGCTCCGTGAACTGGAGGGGGCCGACCGGCTGGCGGTCCTCGGCGCCATGATCGCCGACCGGCCCTCGGGCCGGGTTCTCGGCCGGGGCCGCACCCTCGTCCGCTACCGTCTGGACCCCCGCGACGGTGCCCGGCTGAGGACGGCCGTACGCGCCATGGGCCGCATCCTCTTCGCCGCCGGGGCCGTGGAGGTGCTCACCGGCATCCCACGGGCGCCGCGTGCCCGCACCCTCCCGGAACTCGACGTGCTGCTCGCCGGGATCACCGCGCGTGATCTGCACCTGTCGGCCTTCCACCCGGCCGGGACGGTCGCCGCGGGCGGCGACCCCGAGCGGGCGCCGGCCGATGCCGAGGGCCGGCTGCGGGGCGTCGACGGAGTCCTGGTCACCGATGCGTCCGTGCTGCCGGGCTGCCCGGAGGTGAACCCGCAACTGAGCATCATGGCGGCCGCCCTGGCCGTCACCGAGACCTACCTCGAACGCGAGCCCAGCAGCCGGAGCAGCACCTCGGCATGACTCTGCCCGGGCTCCTTGGACGCGGTCAGCAAGGTCACGGACCCCTTGCCCGCCAACTCCCGCACGTGGCCGAGTACTTCGGCCGCCTCCGGGGCGTCCAGCTCCGCCTCGTAACGTTCGGCGAACTCCTCGTACGACCCCTCACCCGCGTGGTACCAGCGGCGCAGTTCGGTCGACGGGGCGAGGGCCTTGGGCCACTCGTCCACATGCGCGGCGTCCTTGGACAGGCCGCGCGGCCACAGCCGGTCGACCAGGATGCGTACACCGTCGCCCGGCTCGGGCGCTTCGTAGACGCGACGCACACGAACGCTCACGATCAGGCCTTTCTGGGGTGGCGGGTGACGTCGAGCGTAGTGCGCAGGCGCCGGGTGACGCCGTATCACTTGAGCCAATCGAGGAGGAAACCGTGGAGTGCTGCCCATAACCTGGGTTCATATGATCATCGGCCACCCCCGGGAGCGCATGTGAGGCAGTCCAGCGGACACGCCGTCAGACCCACCACCGTCCTTCGCCGGGAGGCCCTGACCGCGACCGTTCCGGTCGCCCTCGCGGCACTGCTCGCCGCCGCCGGGCCCGCGACTGCCGGCACCGGCGGCGCCTCGGGTGCCGGCGACCCGTACTTCCCGCTCGCCGGCAACGGCGGCTACCACGTCGACCACTACGACCTGACCCTGCGTTACGACCCGACGAGCCGTCACCTCGACGGTGCCGCCGTCCTCACCGCCCGCGCCACCCAGGACCTGACCCGTTTCGACCTCGACTTCAAGGGGCTGAAGGTCACCGGCCTGACCGTCGACCACGACCGGGCGGAGTACCGCCGCGACGGCCAGGAACTCGTCGTCACCCCGCCCCGCCCCCTGCGCAAGGGCGAGGAGTTCCGCGTCGGCGTCACCTACAGCGGCATCCCGAAGCAGGTGACCGACCCGGACGGCTCGGCCGACGGGTGGATACAGACCGACGACGGTGCCTTCGTCGCCGGGGAGCCGCAGGGCGCCATGACCTGGTTCCCGGCGAACAGCCACCCCAAGGACAAGTCCTCGTACGACATCACCGTCACCGTCCCGGAAGGCCGCACCGCCGTCGCCAACGGTGTCCTGGCCGGGCAGCGGACCGCGCACGGGCACACCACCTTCCACTGGCGCCAGGTCGAACCCATGGCCGCCTACCTCGCCACCGCGACGGTCGGGAAGTTCAAGGTCGAGCAGTACACCACCCGCGACGGCATCCGCGTCTACAACGCCGTCGACCCGCGCGAGGCGTCCCGGGCGGCACCCGTCCTGAAGAAACTGCCGTCCGTCCTGGAGTGGGAGAGCAAGCTCTTCGGGCCGTACCCGTTCCGCAACGCCGGGTCGATCGTGGACCACGCGCCGAACGTCGGGTACGCGCTGGAGACCCAGTCGCGCCCGCTGTACGACTCGGCGCCGCGCCTGAGCACCCTCGTCCACGAGAGCGCCCACCAGTGGTTCGGCGACTCCGTGTCGCTGACCTCCTGGAAGGACATCTGGCTCAACGAAGGCTTCGCGACCTACGCCGAGTGGCTGTACAGCGAGCAGCACGGCGGCGACAGCGCCCAGAAGACCTTCGACGGCCTCTACCACCACCCGGCGAGCGACCATCTGTGGGCGTTCCCGCCCGGCGACCCCGGCAGCGGCAAGAACATCTTCGACACGCCCGTCTACGCGCGCGGCGCCATGGCCCTGCACGAACTGCGCACCGCCGTCGGTGACCGCACCTTCTTCGGCATCCTTCGGGCCTGGGCGGCCGAACACCGCGACGGGCACGGGACGACCGCGCAGTTCATCCGCCTCGCGGAGCGGAAGTCGGGCAAGGACCTCAACCACCTGTTCACCACGTGGCTGTACAGTCCCGGGAAGCCGAACCAGGCCTAGAACCTGACGAGTTCCTCACATGTGTCGGTCACAGTCGACCCGTGATCATGAATAGATCCCGTGCCGCCCTGCTCGCCGCGTCCCTGTTCCTCACGGGATGTGGCGGCGGGGCGGTGGCGTCGCCGGGCCATCCGTCCGGCGCCCCCTCGGCCACGACGGGCGCACCGGACGTTGCCGCCCTCGCCCTGCCCTCGCCCGAGATGTCCGTCCAGGCCGCCCCGCTGCACCTGCCCGGCCTGGGGCCGGCGACACTGGCTGCGATCCCCGCCGAGGCCCGCCAGGCAGTCGTCGTCACCGGACGCGGCAGGAACTCCCCGCTGTCCACGGTCGTGGTGTACGAACGCACCCCGGCCGGCTGGCGGGCGGGCGCGGACTGGCCCGCGCACAACGCGCTCAAGGGCTGGTCCGACCACCACACGGGTGGCGACCTGCGCTCGCCCGTCGGCGTGTACGGCCTCACCGACGCGGGCGGGCTCCTGGGCGATCCCGGCACCCGGCTGCCGTACCACCACTCCGGCGCATTCACCTCACCCGGCACGGGCTTCGAAGGGGAGCCCCTCGCGGGCTCCTTCGACTACGTGATCGCCATCAACTACAACCGCAGGCCCGGAACTTCGCCCCTCGACTGGACCCGTCCCCTCGGCTCGGGCCGCGGCGGCGGCATATGGTTCCACATCGACCACGGCGGCCCCACCCACGGCTGCATCAGCGTCTCGGAGCCGCACATGAAGGAACTGCTGCGCATGCTCGATCCCGCCCTTCACCCCGTCGTCGTCATGGGCGACGCGAAGTCCCTCGCCCGCTGAAGCGCCTAGGATCCGCCGCGTGTGCGCACATGTGCTGGTCGCCGAGGACGACGAGATGCAGGCCGAACTCATACGCCGCTCCCTGCTGGCGGAGGGCCACTCGGCCACGGTGGTCCATGACGGCGCGGCCGCCCTGGACGCCGCCCGCCGGCTCAGACCCGACCTCGTCGTCCTCGACCTGATGCTGCCCGTGGTCGACGGCTTCGGGGTGTGCCGGGTGCTGCGCGGGGGTGAGGAGGACATACCGGTGTTGATGCTGACCGCACGGTCCGAGGAGGACGACGTCCTGCTCGGCCTGGAACTGGGCGCCGACGACTACATGACCAAGCCGTACAGCCCGCGCGAGCTGATGGCCCGCATCCGTACCGTGCTGCGGCGCAGCGGCCGGACGGCCGGCGCGCGGGAGGATCCCGTCGTACGGGCGGCCGGGCTCGCCGTCGATCCGGAACGGCACGAGGTGCGCTGCGACGACGTACCCGTGGAGTGCACACCGGCCGAGTTCCAGATCCTGCTGGCCATGGCGGCGGAGCCCGAACGGGTCTTCACCCGGCGACAGTTGCTGCAGTGCACCCGCGGTTTCGACCGGGCCTCCACCGAGCGGGCCGTGGACGTCCACATCATGAACCTGCGCAGGAAGATCGAGGCCGACCCGCGCCGGCCGGTGCGGCTGCTCACCGTGTTCGGGGTCGGCTACAAGCTCAGCGGCGGCCGTCCGTGAAGCGCCGCATACCGCTGCGCAAGCGGCTGCTGGTGCGGCTGCTGATCGCGTCGGTACTGATCGCCGTGTGCTCGGTGGCGGCGACGGCCTGGCTGGCGGTGGAGACCACCACCCGCGCCCTGCGTGAGGAACAGGGCCAGGACCTCGCCGACGACATGCGGATCCTCGCGGAGCTCAGCGGCTATGCGGCAACGCACCCCGACTGGAAGGGCGTCGGGGCCACCGTCCGCTCCCTGGCTGCCACCATGGGCCGGCGCATCGCCCTGACCACCGCCGACCGCACCCTCATCGCCGACTCGGCGCGCAAGGGCACCCCCCTGCCCCTCGGCGCCGCCGCCACCGTCGACCCCCTGCACACCGACACCTACACCGAGACCGGCGCACAGCTGAGCGGGATCGACCCCCGAGCCGTGGGACCGTACCGGCTCACGGCGAAGGGGCGCGCCAGGCTGGACGCGGTGGCGGGCAAAATGCAGACGTGTTATCACCGTTTCGGCGTCGCGGCCAAGGTGGAGCAGAGCCCGAGCGGCCGCCCCGTGATCGTGAACTCCGATGGCAGCGAGGTCTCCGGCTACGTGGCCGAGCAGTGCGGCTACTACGGACTGCTCAACCCCACCGCCACGGAGGAGAAGGCACTCGGCGCCCTGACCGACGGCGCCCGCACCTGCCTCCAGCAGCACGGCCTGGACCCCGGCACCCCGCTCTACCTGATGCTCAACCCCAGCGGCAAGGCTCCCGTCAGCCGGTACGCCATCGCCAAGTTCGCCAAAGCGGGCGACCCGAAGGCCATGAAGACGGCGCAGACCTGCACCGACGACGCCCTGCGCGCCCAACTCGACCCGTATGTCGCCCCCGTGGCCGAGCTGTACCTCGGCGGCGACGAGACCACCCCGCCCCGGTTCGACATGTCCCCGGCCAACAAGGCCAAGATCGTCGGGGCCGCCGGTCTCGTCCTGGCCGTCACCCTCGCCGTCACGGCCGTCGTCGCCACACGGCTGGTACGGCCCCTGCGGGCGCTGACCGAGGCGGCGCAGCAGCCGCCGGACAGGCATGTGCGGGTGCCGGTGACCACGCGGGACGAGACCGGCATCCTCGCGGAGGCGTTCAACGACCTCACCGAGCGGCGCGCACGCCTGGAGGCCCAGCGCAAGGCCATGGTCAGCGACATCGCGCACGAACTGCGCAGCCCGCTCACCAACATCCGCGGCTGGCTGGAGGTCACCCGCGACGGCGTCGTCGACGCGGATCCCGCGCTGCTCGGCTCACTGCACGAGGAGGCGCTGGTGCTGCAGCGCATCATCGACGACCTCCAGGACCTCGCGGCCGCCGACGCGGGCACGCTGCGCCTGCACCGCGAACCGGTCCGCGCCGACGAACTGCTGGACCAAGTGGCCGCCGCCCACCGCGTCGCCGCCGCCGCGGCCGGCGTCACCGTACGCACCGAGGAGGACGGCAACCCGTGGCTCGACGCGGATCCGGTGCGCATGCGGCAGGCGCTGGGCAACCTCGTCTCCAACGCGCTGCGGCACACGCCGGCCGACGGCACCGTCACCCTGGCCGCCCGCCGTGACGGCGACGAGGTGGTCTTCACCGTCACCGACACCGGCACGGGCATCGCGCCGGAGGACCTGCCGCATGTCTTCGACCGGTTCTGGCGGGCCGAGAAGTCCCGCAGCCGCCGCACCGGCGGCAGCGGCCTCGGCCTGCCGATCGTGCGCCACCTGGTCGCCGCACACGGCGGAACGGCCCTCGCCGCCTGCGAACCGGGCGCCGGCGCCGTGTTCACCCTGCGACTGCCGGGCGCCCCGGCCCCGAAGAGCTGAGGCGCCCGGACGGGCTCTAACCGTTGCGGGCGGCCGCCCGCCGACGCCGCCTGCGCTGCATGGCGTGCCGTTCCGTCTCGCCGGTGCCGCCCCACACGCCCAGGATCTCCCCGTGGCCCAGCGCCCATTCAAGGCACTGCTCCCGGACCGGGCAGCGGGCGCACACCGCCTTTGCCTTCTCGGTCTGCAACAACGCGGGGCCTGAGGTGCCGATCGGGAAGAACAGCTCGGGGTCCTCGTTTCGGCACGCGGCCTGGTCTCGCCAGTCATCCATGAAATGTCACCTGCGATCGAAGTCGTACGTGCCCTCGCGAATGGCTTACTCGGTTTCGAGTCACCTGTCGATGCGTGAGTGAAACGACGGAAATCACGCCGATACTGTGCTCATTGCTCGCGCATGCCCCACGGGGAGCCGTACGCGGTCAGCAGATCCAGGAACGGACGGGCCGGAAACGCCTCCGGGCCGAGCACACCCGAGCCGGACCAGGCGCCGGTGGCGAGGAGTTCGAGCGCGACCACGGGATTGACGGCGGTCTGCCACACCACCGCCTGGCTGCCGTACTCCGTCATGGACCACTGGTTGTCGACCACGTGGTACAGGTACACCTCGCGCGGCGCACCGTCCTTGACGCCGCGCACCCAGGTGCCCGCACAGGTCTTGCCCTGCATCCGCTCGCCCAGCGTCGCCGGGTCCGGCAGACACGCGGCGACGACGTCCCGGGGCGAGACGGAGACCGGTCCGGCGGAGCCCGGCACGGTCACCGGCGCGGTGCGGTCCAGGCCCAGCAGGTGCAGTGTCTTCAGCGTCTCGATGAACTCCCGGCCCAGCCCGTACTTGAAGGTGACCCGGCGCGCGTCCACCCAGCGCGGGACGAGCAGCACCTCCTCGTGCTCCACGTTCACGCACTCCACGGGACCGATGCCCTCGGGGAAGTCGAAGACCTCCGGCTCGCTGAACGGCTCGGTGGTGAACCAGCCGCGCCCGGCCTCGTAGACCACCGGCGGGTTGAGGCACTCCTCGATGGTGGTCCAGATGCTGAAGGACGGGGCGAAGTCGTAGCCGTCGACGGTGAGGTTCGCTCCGTCGCGGACGCCGATCTCCTCGATCCCGTCGAAGAGTTCATCGGCGGCGTACCGCGCGAAGACGTCCGACAGGCCCGGCTCCACGCCCATGCCGACGAGGGCCAGCGCGCCTGCCTTCCCCCACTCCTCGGCCTGTGCGAACTGGTCGTCGCCGAGCCTGACCCCGCACTCCGCGTACGGCCGCTCGGGATGAGGGTGCGACAGGGACATCGCCATGTCGAGGTAAGTGGCGCCGGCGGAGCGCGCCGCGCGGAACAGCGGCATCACGAAGCGCGGGTCGGTGGCGTTGAGGAGGACGTCGCAGCTGTGCCGGCGCAGCAGCTCCGCCACGGCCGACTCGTCGCTCGCATCGACGCGCTCGGCGCCGAAGCGGCCGTCGTCCAGGGCCGCAACCGCTGCCTCGGCCCGCGCCGGGTCGTAATCGGCCACCACCATCGCCTCGAAGAACGAACGGCGGGCGGCGATCCGGGTGATGGCGGTGCCGACACCGCCGGCGCCCACGAGCAGGACACGCATGACAGATCTCCTTGTCCGGAGGGTTGATGACGAGGGGCCCCGCGGGAGATGAAACGCCGCCGGATCACGTAAGGTCAATGGCGTTGGCATAAGGGCCACAGGAGGTTGTGATGCCCAAACCGGTGGTGTCCGAGGAGAAGCGGCGCAGGCGCCGGCCCACGAAGAGCGGCACGGTGCTCTCGGAGCGGCTGATCGTCGAGACGGCGCTGCGGATGCTGCGCGAACACGGCAGCGCGGGCCTCACCGCCCGCCGTCTGGGTCTCGCCCTGGACGCCGACCCGAGCACCCTCTACCGCTACTTCCGCGGCATGGACGAGCTCACCCTCGCCATCGGCGACGCGCTCATCGGCCAGGCACTCGACGGCTGGCGCCCTACGGGGGAGTGGCGCGCCGACCTGCGCGCGGTCGGCCTGCGCATCCACGCCGCCTACCTCGCCCACCCGCAGGCCGCGGTGCTGACCACCAGCCGGGTCACCGGCCGTGCCAACGAACTGGCTGCCGACGAGGCCGTGCTGGACGTCCTGCGCACCGCCGGATTCCCGCTCCCGGACACGGTGCGCATCTACCAAGCCTTCATCGACCAGACGCTGGCCTTCGCCGCCCTCGACGCCGCCTCCCTCACCCTGCCCAGCGCCGCCCTGCGCGCCGACGAGGACATGTGGCGCTCGACGTACGCCCGGCTGCCCCGCACCACGCACCCCCGGATCGCCGAGGCGGCGCCCCTGCTGGCGGCCCGCATGGTCGACAGCGCGTATCCGACGGCACTGGAGATGCTGCTGGACAGCGCCGCGGCACAGCTGGCGGCACTGGGCTCCTGACGTAATCCGCCCACTCGATTGCTTGATGCAAGTCACGTCTCTATAGTCGGTCGAGTCGATTGCATCAAACAATCGACTGATCGGTGCCGGAGGCGGAACATGGAGCGTCGCTGGAAGGTCCTCGTCGTCACCTCGGCCGTGGTCTTCATGGCCCTGCTGGACGTCACCATCGTGAACATCGCGTTCACCGACCTCGGGCGGCAGTTCCCGCGTGACTCCCTCGCCGACCTGTCGTGGGTGCTGAACGGATACAGCGTCGTGTTCGCCGCCGCCCTCGTACCAGCAGGCCGCCTGGCCGACCGGTACGGACGCCGGCGGCTCTTCCTCGCAGGGCTGCTGCTGTTCCTGGCCGGGTCCGTGGCGAGCGGCCTGGCCACTTCGGTGCCGTTCCTCGTCGCGGCCCGCGTCGTGCAGGCGCTGGGCGCCGCGACCGTGCTGCCGACCTCGCTGAGCCTGACGCTGCCGGAGTTCCCGCCCGAGCGGCGCGGCACCGCGATCGCCCTGTCGACGGCGGCGGGCGCGGTGGCCGCCGGTGTCGGGCCTTCGCTCGGCGGGCTGCTGGTGGACTGGCAGGGCTGGCGTGCGGTGTTCTTCGTCAACCTCGTCATCGGCCTGCCCGCGCTCGTGGCAGCCGCACGGCTGCTGCGCGAGAGCCGCGACGAGCGGGCGGAGGGCGTTCCCGACGTCCTCGGCGCGCTGTTGCTGGTCGGCGCCGTGGGCGGCCTCGCACTGGGCATCGTCAAGGGCGCGGACTGGGGCTGGAGTTCGGTCGGAGTGCTCGCCGCCTTCGGGACCGCCGCCGTACTGCTGCCGCTGTTCGTCCTGCGGTCCGTCGCCCACGCCACACCGGTGGCGGACCTCGGCCTGTTCCGCCTCCGGTCCTTCACCGTGGCCACCCTCGGCACGTTCGTCTTCGGCGCCGGGTTCTTCGCCTCGCTGCTGTGCAATGTGCTGTTCTTGACCACCGTCTGGGACTGGCCGGTGCTGCGCGCCGGAGCCGCAGTCACACCGGGACCCGTGATGGCCGCCCTCATGGCGCCACTGGCGGGCCGGCTCACGGACCGCCACGGACCGCGCGTCGCCGCCGTGCCGGGCACCCTCCTCTTCGGCACCGGCCCGCTCCTGTTGGCTCTGACCGCCACGACCGAACCGCACTACTGGCCGGTCCTCTTCCCGGCGGCGACCATCACCGGCGTCGGAGTCGGGCTGTCCCTGCCCGCGCTCGGCGGCGCCGCCGTGCTGGAACTGCCGTCGCCGAGCCTGACCACCGGCATCGGCATGACGTCCGCCCTGCGTCAACTGGGCGCCGTCGTGGGGGTCGCGGCCCTGGTCGCCCTCCTCGGCACACCCGGACCCCAGGCCCTCGGCGGCTTCCGCCACGCCTGGCTCATGATCACCGGCGCGGGCTGGCTCGCCGCCGTCGTCTCGCTCGCCCTGGGCCGCATCCGGGCACCGCGGCCGCAACCCGAGACGGCTGCCCGCCGGCGCACCGCGCCACTGAACGAAGCGCCATGACGTCACAGAAGGAGAGGCCATGAAGGACACCGACGCCCTGCGCCGTGCCGTGCGCTGGCCCGGCATCCCCGACCGGGTGACCGCCGTGCTCGCCCAGCAGATGCTCGCGGCCCGCCAATTCCGCGAAGGCCACGACTACTTCACCGCCCTCAGCGCCGAACGTCCCGAATCGGCGCTGTCGGAAAGCCTCGCGGGAGTCTTCCAGGCTCGCGTCGACGGACCGGACGAGAAGGCGATCGCCCGGCTCGACGCGGCTGCGGAACGCGGGCTCGGGCTGCCGCAGTACTTCAGGGGAACCGCCCTCGCGGGCCTGCCGGACTGCGCGGGCCGGGCCGACACGGTGATCGCCGACCTGGAGTTCGTGCTCGCCGTGCGGGACCGGTTCCCGGCCGGGTTCCTGCGCTCCGTGCACGCCGCCCTGGCCCGTGCCTACACCTGCCAGGGCCGTACGGAGGAAGCCCGGGCGGCGCGCGAGCGGCTCGGACACGCCCCCGGCCTGTCACTCGTCACGGACTACCAGGTCAGCGCCGAGGACGGCCTGCGCATGACCGCACCACGGCTGGTCGAAATGGCCCCGGGCGTACACGTCGCCCAGGGCTACGACCTCGCCGACTTCGCGTTCGTCCGCACGGACGACGGCATCGTGGCGATCGACGCGGCGAGTCACCCCCGGCACGTGGACGCGGCCCTGCGCGATCTGCGGGACGTCACTCGGGCACCGATCACCCATGTGATCCTCACCCATGCTCACTTCGACCACATCGGCGGCCTGGAGGCACTCGCCGGCCCAGGAACCCAGGTCGTCGCCCAGGCCGCCTTCTCCGACGAACTCGCGCTGCAGGCCGTGAGTCCGCCGCCCTTCCCGGCGCTGCTGCCGGACGGCCAGGAGCGCCGTCCGCACGTCGTCCCGGACCGGCTCGTGCAGCAGCCCGAGACCCTGACCGTCGGCGGCCGAAGGTTCACGCTCATCCCCGTCGCCGGAGGCGAGACCCGCGACGGCCTGCTCGTCCAACTTCCGGACGAAGGCGTGGTCTTCGTCGGCGACATGTGCATGCCCTACCTCGGTGCGCCGTTCTTCGCCGAAGGCTCGGCAGAGGGGCTGTTCGACGCCCTGCAGACGGTCCGGGACCTGCGCCCCCGGCTGCTGATCCACGGCCACCCGCCGCTGACCGAGAACTTCACCGTCGAGGCGCTGCCCGGCCTGCTCGCCGCCCTGCGGGAGCTGCACGCCGTCGTCGCGGACGACATCGTCGCGGGCCGGTCGCTGACCGACGTGCTGGACCGCGACCACCTTCCCGAGGTGCTGCGCGGGCATCCGGCCGCGATCCTCCCGTACCTGATCATGCGCGAGGGCTTCGTCCAGCGCGTCCACGACCAGCGGACCGGCTACTGGAAGGCGGACGGGGACGGGGTGGACCCCGTCGGCCGGGCGCAGTGGGCCGCCGCGCTGGACCTGCTGGCCGGCGGCCGGGCCGAGGCGTTCGCCGCGGCGGGTGAGCAACTGCTGACGCGCGGGGAGCCGGCCGCGGCCCTCAGGATCGTCGACTGCGCCCTGCTGAGCCACCCGGACGACACGCCGCTCGCCGAGCTGCGCCGACGGATCCTGCACGCTCTCGTCGAACGGCACCAGCTCTTCAGCCCGTTCAGGTTCGCGTACTACGCGGGGCTCGCGGGACTGACGGTGGCCCCTGCCGGCTGAGCCCCGGGTCCGGGCTCCATCTCGCAGTCGTACGGCCCCAGCGGCTTCCCGCAGGCGGTGCAGGTGAGCCCGGGCCGCAGCCGGCCGCCGCAGCCGCGGTGCAGGACCACCAGCGGCGGCCCCTGCGGCGCCCGGTGCCCGTCCCCCCACAGCAGCAAGGACATGATCACCGGCCACAGGTCCAGGCCCGCCGGGGTCACCACGTACTCGTACCGCTCCGGCCGGGTCTGATAGAGCCGCCGCTCGAGAATCCCGGCCTCGCAGAGCTTGCCCAGCCGGTCGGACAGCACGTTGTGCGCGATGCCGAGGCTGCCGCGGAAGTCCTCGAACCTCCGCGTGCCGCGCAGCGCGTCCCGCACGATCAGCAACGTCCAGCGTTCGCCGATCACTTCGAGCGACCGGGCGATCGAGCAGACCTGACCTTCGTACGTACGAGGAAGCACGCCCCCATCCTACGTCGATTGCATCAAGCAAGTCAGTGGCGCGGGACGGCCCCGCCGCGCAGCGTCCCGGCAGCCGCCTCCGTCACCGCCAAGGCGACCGCCGCGAGCGCCGGGGAGTCCAGCTTCCACTGCTGCCAGTACAACGGGACGTCGAGGGCCCGCTCCGGCGCGAGGTGCACCAGACGCCCGGCCCGCAGCAGCGGCTCGGCCTGCACCTCGGGCACCAGACCCCAGCCCAGGCCCAGCGCGACGGACTCGGCGAACCCCTCCGAGGTGGGCACGAAATGCCGCACGGGACTCGCCTCGCCCCTGTCGCGCCGCAGCCTGCGCACGAAGGCGTCCTGGAGGTCGTCGCTGCGGTCGAAGGTGACCGTCGGCGCCACCGCCAGCGCCTCCCGCAACGGCCCGCCGAAATACTCCCGGGCGAAGTCCGGACTGGCCACCGGCACATAACGCATCCGCCCCAGGGCCCGCACACTGCAGCCCGCGACGGGCTCGGCGGACGAGGTCACGGCCGCCATCACCAGCCCTTCCCGCAGCAGCGACGCCGTACGGGTCTCGTCCTCGCGACGCAGCTCGAAACAGAGCCGGGCTTCGTGCCGCACCCGTGTCAGCGCCGGTAGGAGCCAGGTGGCCAGCGAGTCGGCGTTCACCGCGATCGAGACCCGGGTCGGCTCCCCGGCCCCGCTCATGCCGAGCTCCGCGCGCGCATCACGCTCCAGACGCGCCAGCTGACGGGCGAACCGCACGACGACCTCGCCCGACTCGGTCGGCCGCACCGGCTTGGTGCGCATCAGCTGCACCCGGCCGGTGCGCTGCTCCAGCGCCTTGACCCGCTGACTGACCGCCGAGGGCGTCACATGCAGCGCCGCGGCCGCCGCGTCGAACGTGCCCTCGTCGACCACGGCCAGCAGCGTGCGCACCTGGTCGAGCGGCAGCTCCGTCAGTTCGGACTTCACAGTGGCTAATGATACGTAAGAATCTTTAGCTGTACGTGCAGTGATCGGCTCCGTAGCTTCGATGCCATGACCAACGCTCTGACCGCCGCGGCCGCAGGCTTCGGCACCGGCCTCTCGCTCATCGTCGCCATCGGTGCCCAGAACGCCTTCGTCCTGCGCCAGGGGATCCGCCGCGACGCGGTCCTCGCCGTCGTCGGCATCTGCGCCCTGTCCGACGCCGTCCTCATCGCACTCGGCGTCGGCGGCGTGGGCGCCGTGGTGGTCGCATACCCGCAGGCGCTCACCGCGGTCGGCTGGATCGGCGGCGCCTTCCTGCTCTGCTACGGCGCCTTCGCCGCCCGCCGGGTGCTGAAGCCGGGCGGCGTCCTGCGGACCGAGGGGGAGACGACGGGCTCGCGCAGGCGGGCCGTGCTCACCTGCCTGGCACTGACGTGGCTCAACCCGCACGTCTACCTCGACACCGTGTTCCTGCTCGGCTCGATCGCCGCCCAACGCGGCCCCCTGCGCTGGACGTTCGGCCTCGGCGCCACCCTCGCCAGCCTGTGCTGGTTCGCCGCGCTCGGCTTCGGCGCCCGCGGGCTCGGCCGCTTCCTGGCCAGGCCCGCGGCCTGGCGGATCCTGGACGGCCTGGTCGCCGCAACGATGCTCGCGCTGGGCGGCATGCTCGTTGCGAGGGCGTGAAGTCCGTGGTGTGAAGTCCACAAGCTGAGATCGCCCGTCCCGAACTCCTGGACGGTACTGGGATAGTGATCCCGGACCCGAAAGATGCATCGAGCAACCAGGAAGCCCGTGGACACCAGCGAGAGCAGTACCGAACCGCAGTCACCGGACCCGGTCGCGGTCGACCCGCCTCGGCGCGGCTGGCGCCGGTGGGCCATGGACACCCGGCCGCTGCGCATTCCGGCCTACCGCCGGCTGTGGTCCTCGACGATCGTCACGGCCGTCGGCAGCCAGCTCACCGCGGTCGCCGTGCCCAAGCAGATCTACGACATCACCGGCTCCTCCGCGTGGGTCGGCGCGGCGAGCCTCGCCGGGCTGCTGCCGCTGATCGTGTTCGCGCTGTGGGGCGGTGCGGTCGCCGACAGCATGGACCGCCGCAAGCTGCTCCTGATCACCAACAGCGGCATCGCCGTCACCTCGCTGCTGTTCTGGCTCCAGGCTTTCGCCGGGCTCGAGTCCGTGGCCGCGCTGATGGTGCTGCTCGCGATGCAACAGGCGTTCTGGGGCCTGAACGCCCCCGCCCGCAACGCCTCCATAGCCCGACTGGTACCCGAGGGTCAGCTGCCCGCTGCCAACGCCCTCGGCTCGACCGTCATGCAGACCGGGCAGGTGGTCGGACCGCTGCTCGCGGGCGCCCTGATCCCGGTCATCGGCCTGCCCGAGCTGTACCTGATCGACGCCCTCGCTCTCTGCCTCACGGTGTGGGCGGTCTACAGGCTGCCTTCCCTGCCGCCCCTGTCGGGCACGGAGAAGCGACGCGCGGGCGTACGGGAGATAGCGGAGGGCTTCCGCTACATCTCCGGGCACAAGGTGCTGCTGCTGTCCTTCCTCGCCGACATCGTCGCGATGGTCCTCGGCATGCCCCGCGCCCTGTTCCCGCAGCTCGCCGCCCAGACCTACGGCTCCTACGGCGAAGGGCTCGCCCTCGGCCTGCTGTTCGCGGCGATCCCCATCGGCGCGGTGCTCGGGGGACTGTTCTCGGGCACGTTCTCCAGGGCCCGCCGGCACGGCTGGATGGTGATCGGCGCGGTCGTCGCCTGGGGCGCGGCGATCACCGGGTTCGGGCTGAGCGGCAACCTGTGGGTCGCGACCGCTTTCCTGGCCCTGGCCGGGGTCGCCGACATGGTCTCGATGGTCTTTCGCGGGGCGATCCTGCTGTCGGCCGCCACCGACGAGATGCGCGGCCGTATGCAGGGTGTCTTCACGGTCGTCGTCGCGGGCGGCCCGCGCCTGGCCGACGTCCTGCACGGCACCGCGGGCTCGGCCTTCGGCCCGCGCACGGCGGTGGCGGGCGGCGGCCTCCTCGTCGTCGTGGTGATGCTGACCCTGACCGCCGCGATCCCGGCCCTGCGACGCTACCGCATCTGACCCCGGGGACGGTCCGGGGCCTGTCCGGCCCTCTCCGCCACCCTCGGCTCCGTTCGAGTGGGAGCCGCGACCTCGCTCGGCGCGACTGCAAGATGCCGTTCCGACAGCCGACCTGACCTGCCGGAAGGGGCTGGGCCCGGTGGTTCGGATCAGCTCGGCGTCGCGGGTCGAACGGCAGAGCCTAGAGCGCGCTGCGTCCGCGGCCCGCGTGCTGTTCCATGAGCTTGCCCCGGGTCATCTCCAGCCGGTGCGCGAGGATCTCCGCGACGCTGCGCACCAGCGCGAGCCCGAGCCGGGTGTCCTGCTCGCACAGCCGCAGCACCGCCGCTGCGTCGAACTCGTAGGCGCGGACAGGGCTGAAGGCCTCCGCGCCGAAGTCCCACTCGTGCGGCGGGAACAGCCAGGACCAGCCGAGGAGATCGCCCGAGCCGAGGCTCGCCACGGTCACCCGGTGCAGCGAGTTGACCCGCTGGTCGAGCGAGACGGCGCCCGAGCGGATGACCCAGAAGCGGTCGGCTTTGCCGCCCGCCTCGAAGATCCGGGTGTCCTCCGGGAAGGAGACCTCCTGCGCGAGCGTCATCAGGCTCTGCCGCTGGGGAGGGGGAAGGGCGGTCAGAAGTTTAATCGCTTTGGTCATGACGCGGGGCTCCTCGCCGGGGATCGGTTCCGGTGCTTTCCCTACGCTCATTTCAGCCGCTGCCGGCGCCCCGAGCACCTCGGCGGACAGCAGTTCCTGCCGAGAACCGCCAAGACATGAAAAAGCCCTGGCTGGACGGGGGAGGCCAGCCAGGGCCGTAAGCGGTGGCGTCGGAGGACGGTACGGTCGACTCCGGCACCACGTATGAATGAACCGTAAACCATCTGCCGCTGTTTTGCTCACCCGGAACCGGGTCACGTGACCGGTTTCACTCCTTGGGCTCTGCGCCGGCCGCCACGACCCTGATCGTCTCGAGCTTCGGATCGCTGGGGTCCGGCAGGTACATCCCCGCCTCCAGACCGGTGCGCAGATACCGCAGAACGGGTTCGGTGAGCCGCTCGCCGGGCAGCAGCGCCGGGATCCCGGGCGGGTACGGCGTGATCATCTCCGCTGCCACCCGGCCTGCGGCAGCCTCGGTGGGCACGTTCTCCGTGGGGCCGAAGAAGGCGTCCCGGGGCAGCACGGCCTGGGTCAGGCGCAGCTCGGACGGCGACGGCACGTCCACCCGCGGTCCCGGCCCGAGTCCCGGCGCGGCGCGGGCCAGATCCTTGAGCGCGGCGAGCAGCTCGCCTGTCGTCTGCCGGTCGTCACCATGGGTGATCTGCGCGCCGATCCGGCGGTGGTCCACCAGATGGGCGTCCAGGGCCCGCTGCTCCCGCAGCCAGTCCGCGGCCCTGAACCCCGTGATCTCCAGCCCGCCGATGTCGATGATCACCGGCAGCGGATCGAGGTCGTCGGCCAGGCCCGGACCGCAGAAGTCCGCCCGGTCGTTGACGTGCATCCCGTCGATCTCCTCGACGGCGGCACGGACCTCGGCCGCGAGGTCCAGCGCGCCGCCCATCAACTCCCCGCCGTGCAGGGCCATCTGGCGGCGCCAGCCGTCGAGTCCGGCGTAGATCAGCACCGAGGGGCTGGTGCTGCCCAGCAGGTCGGCCCGCATCTTCAGCAGCTCCGGCGGGACGAGATCGCCGCGGAGGTGGAAGACCGAGCCCTGCTCCAGGCCGCTGCCCATCTTGTGGATGCTCGTCACACAGATGTCCGCGCCCGCGTCCATCGCCCACGTCGGCAGGTCGGGATGGAACGGCAGATGGGCGCCCCAGGCCTCGTCCACGACGAGGGGCACGGGGCGCCGGTGGCAGACCTCCGCGATCGCCTGCAGATCTGCGCAGCTGCCGTACGGCGTCGGGCTGGTGACCAGAGCACCCCTCGCGTCGGGATGGGCCTCGAAGGCTGCTTCGAAGTCGTCCGGGGACGGCGGATGCGCCAGGTGGCGCTGCGCGTCCCAGCGCGGCTCGACCCAGACGGGCTCGATGCTCGACAGGATCAACCCCGACACGACGGACTTGTGGGCGTCCCGGCCGACCAGCAGCTTCTCGTGCGGTCCCGCGACCGCCAGCATCGCCGCCTTGACGGACAGCGAGCTGCCGCACGTGGTGAAGAAGGTGTGCTCGGCGTGCACGGCATCGGCCATCAGCTCCTCGGCACGGACCAGCACCCGCCCCCGGGTGAGCCGGTCGTCCAGCCCGCCCGATGCCAGCACGTCACCGAGGAACACCGCATCACCCAGCACCTCCCGCACGGCGGGATCGGCGCCGCGAGCCTGCTTGTGGCCCGGAGGCGTGAACCCCAACCGCCCGCGCCGGTGGTACTCGGCCAGTGCTTCCAGAATGGGCGCTCGGCTGTGATCGGCTGTCATGCGCACCCGGGTTCCCGCCATCGGGCACCGCCAATCGGGCGCACAGCGAGCCTTCCAAGCAAAAGCCCGCCCGGTCCGCAGGCCCTGTCAGGCGGTTTTGCCCGGGGTCAGGATCTCGTCCAGCACCCTGAGGACGGCTTCGTAGGCCAGCGTCCGTACGGCGGCTTCGCGCGCCGCCTCCGGCTCGTCCGCCCGCAGGCCCTCGTCCCGCGCCCGCCACCGGTGCTTCTCCTGCTGTGCGCAGGCCCGCGCACGCTGGATGCGCCGCAGCAGTTCGTCTGAGTCCACGACATCGGTCATGACATCCGCGTACCCCCCAATGGCCGGGGCACGTACTTTCCACCCGGAGGTTTGGCGGGGGCCGCTCAGGTGAGCCGAACAAAGAGACCTGCGGTGCTCGCGCAGCGGAAGCCGAATCGCTGCGGACGGGCGGGGGAACAGCCGTGTCCGAGAGGTGTTTGGTGCCGGCCCGGACTGCGGCGGCCGCGGGTGAGGCAGGGTCCGGCTTCTCTTCCCCCGTACAAGGAGGCCGGTTCTTCACCGATCAGGGAGCCAGGCGATGTGCGAGGAGCACGGGACCGAATCCGCCCTCGGGCGACTGGGCGCGCAGCGGACCGGGCCGCCGCGTTCGTGCAAGCCCGCCGAAGCGCGCAGGGCGGTCGAGCAGGCAGTCACCGAACGCTGCAGGGCCGGTCACACCTACTGCGACGAGGAGGCTCTGGGGGACGCCCTGCTCGTCGCCACCGAGCTGACGACCAATGCCATCCTGCACGGCGGCGGCGTCACGGACTTCCGCGTCGACGTCCTCGGAACGGGCGTGCGCGTCTCGGTGAGCGACCGCAGCGACCGGCTGCCCGTCACCAGGCCGCCCTCGGATCCGCGGCGCCGGCACCGCGTCGGCGGCCACGGCTGGCCCATCGTGTGCCGGCTGGCCCGTGACGTGCGCGTTTCGGAACTTCCCGCCGGCGGGAAGTGCATCACGGCCGTCGTCGCCTTCCGCTGAACGCCGTTCACGACGGGGCGGCGTTTGTCCCCGCGATCGCCGGGCATACGGATGTTCGTGCTTCGGACCGGAGGCGCGCCAGCGGGAGCGGCATGGCTGCCCCGGGCCCTCCAGTCGGTCCGGGCGGCGGCCTCCCCGCGGTAGTCCCTGAAACCCCTCGTTCAGGAGCGGATCCGCATGCTTATCGACATGTCGACCAGCACTTCCGGCACGCAGGCCCGGACGACCGCCCCCACCCGGCGGCACGACGACGCCCCCGACACGGCGGACCTCTTCGCCCGCCTGGCCACCCTGGAGGACGGCCCGGAGCGGGAGGCGGTCCGCGACGAACTCGTCACGGCCTGGCTGCCCATGGCCCACCGGATCGCCGGGCGCTTCCGCGACCGCGGCGAGTCCATCGAGGACCTCCGTCAGGTCGCGGCACTCGGCCTGGTCAAGGCGATCGACCGGTTCGCCCCCGAGCGGGGAGCCTTCGAGAGCTACGCCGTGCCCACCATCACCGGCGAGGTCAAGCGGCACTTCCGGGACCGGATGTGGGCCCTCAGGGTGCCCCGCCGCATCCAGGAACTGCGCAACAAGGTACGGGTGGCGCGCCGCGAGCTGACCCAGACCCCGGGCAGCCCCGAACCCTCCACCGCCGACATCGCCGCCCACACCGGGCTCACCGAGGACGAGGTCAACTCCGGCCTGGAAGCCCTCGACAGCTTCAGCACCCTGTCGCTGGACGCCGAACTCTCCGGCGACGAGGACGGCTACAGCCTCGCCGACACCCTCGGCGCTGCGGACTCCGCGTACGACGTCGTCATCGACCGCGAAGCCGCCAAGGAAGGCCTGCGGCGCCTGCCCGAACGCGACCGCGCCATCCTCTACCTGCGCTACTTCGAGGACATGACACAGAGCAGGATCGCCGACCGGTTCGGCATCTCCCAGATGCATGTCTCCCGCCTCATCAGCCGCAGCTGCGCCCGGGTGCGGGCCGAGGCACTGGGTCAGGCGGGCAGCAGTGGACGGGCGGCCGCGGCTTGAGCGGCACGCAGCGAGCAGGAGGACCGATGCTGATCCCTCATCCTGCCGTCCTGCGCAGGCTTGTCGAGGAGTACGAGACGGCGCTGGCCGAGGAGGCCGAGCGCGGCGGCGGGGCGAGCCCGCGGGTCGAGGACCTGGCCTACACCCTGTGCGTGTCGACCGGCACACGCAACGTGGGGCGGGCCCTGGAAGCGGCCCACCGGCTGCTCGGGGCCACAGCCCGGCCGAGATCGCAGGCGCCGGAGATCGGGGTCCGGTGACACCAGGCATGGGAAACGTCGACGTCCAGGTCGCCGGCCGGGCGGAGCGCGGCCCGGTCATCGGGAAGCACACCTGCCCTGCGGAGCCCGGGAGGTGCCCGTGAACTCCGGTGCCATGGCGCGGACGGGCAGGCTCGGGGCCGAGCGGGCGGCGCGCGGCTCGGTGACCGAGGGCGCCGCCCGGGCGGGGCTCGCCGCCCGCGGAGTCATCTATCTGCTGGTCGGCGTCCTGGCGCTGCAGATCGCCTTCGGCGACGGCAGCCGGCAGGCGGACCGCGGGGGCGCCCTCGCCACGCTGGCCGGGCAGCCGTTCGGCACCGTGCTGCTGTGGGCGCTCGGTCTCGGGCTGGTCGGCATGGCGGTGTGGCGGCTGTCGGAGGCCGTCTTCGGCTCGGTCGGCCGGGACGGCCGTGCGCCACGAAAGCGGCTGCTCGCGGTCGTCCGCTGCGTGTTCTACTCGATGGTCGCCTACTCGGTGCTGACGTTCGCGGCGGGCCCCCGCGGCGGTGGCAGCCGATCCAGTGACGCGCAGTCCCGCGACGTCACGGCCAGAGTCCTCGACCTGCCCGCCGGGCAGTGGCTCGTGGGTGCGGCCGGGGTCGGCATCGTCGTGGCGGGCGTGTGGATCGCCGTGCAAGCGGTACGGCGCGACTACCGCAAGCAGCTCAAGCTCGGTGAGATGACCCCCTGGGCCCGTCGGCTGGTGGACATCACCGGCGTGGCCGGCGGCGCGGCGCGCGGCCTGGTGTTCGCCGCCGCGGGAACCTTCGCCGTGCGCGCCGCGGTCGACTACGACCCGCAGCGGGCCAAGGGGCTCGACGACACCCTGCGCTCGTTCGCCCGCACGCCGATGGGTCCGTCGTTGCTCGCGTGCGTCGCGGCCGGTCTCGCCCTGTTCGGGTTGTTCTCGTTCGGGCTGGCTCGCTGGCGCAGGGTCTGACTCGCGCCACACGGGGAACACGGATTGGATGAGTGAATCCGAGTTTCCACCGGAGCACCGGCCCGTCGATCTCTACCTCGGCCTCCTGCGCACCCGGATGGACACGGAGGACTTCCGGCAGCTGCTGGGCGTGGTCGAACCGGTCCTGCGGGCGATCGAGGAACAGCGCATGCCCTCCGTGGACTTCGCGCTCGGCGAGGACCACGGGGAGGGGCTGTCCCAGGAGGTCCGTGACGAGGCCGCCCTGGTCATCGCCGCCGCCGTGACCGGCCGGCTCGACAACGAGGTCGTCGAGATCGACCTCGAAGGGACCGGCCCGATCAGAGTGATCACCGATGCGGACACCGCCTCGGACCCGGTGCGGCTGGGTGAGATCGCCGACTACATCCGGGAACGGCACCGCCAGGACGAGGAGCTGCGCGGCATCGCCGAGGTGAGCGGTCTGCCCACCGATTTCTGAGGGCGGGGCGCTCACCGCTTCGGCGTCGCCACCGGCACCTTCAGCGGCCGGGCCAGGCCGACCACCGCCTCGTCCAGGCGCTGAAGATGCCGCAGCACCCGGTCGGTGATGCGGCCGTAGCGGGAGCCGCCGGGCAGGTCGGACTCCAGCAGGGAGGCGATGCTCGCCCCCGTCTCGACCTCCACGGCGGCCCGCTCGTCGGCGACACGCGCGGCGATCGTCCCGATGTTGCCGAGGATGCGCTTGCCGGCCCGCCGCAGCCGCGGATCCGCCGCGATGGAGGGATGCGTCGGCAGCAGCTCGGCCATCGCGGCCAGTGAACGCGCGTGGTACGCGCAGGTCTCCAGCAGCGCGACGACAAAGCGGGCGGTGTTGCGCCGGGCCCGCAGCGGAGTGACCGGGTGGGTGAGCGGCTGGGTGGCGGTGCGCAGGTCGGCCAGCGCCTGGTCGAGGTCGCGCGCCTTGTCGAGGAGCTCGGCCGGTTCCCCACCGCTGAGCTGGTCGACGGCGGCCTCGGTGACGTCGGCGAGCCGGTCCAGGGTGGTGACCAGCAGGTCGTTGGTACGGCGGTCGGTGTGCACCGGCAGGACGAACGCCGCCGCGATGATCCCGCAGGCCGCCCCCAGCGCCGTCTCCTCCACCCGCAGCACCAGCACGGACAGGCTGTAGGTGTGCAGCAGCGTGTACAGCACGCCCAGCGCCGCGGTGACGAAGAAGGACATCAGCGTGTAGGACAGCGGCGCCGTGTAGAACATGGCGAACACGCACAGCAGCACCAGCGCGAACGCCGTCCATGTGTGGTGCCCGACCAGCCCCGCGAGCAGCAGACCGGCCACCACTCCGAGCACCGTGCCCAGCAGCCGCCGGTAGCCCTTGACCAGGATCTCTCCGGTCGAGGCGGTGTTGATGAACGCGATCCAGCAGGTCAGCACCGCCCAGTACCAGCGCTGGCTGGAGAGGAACTCGCCGCCGACGATAGCCAGCGCCGAGCCCACCGCGACCTGCACGGCAGCGCGCGTGGTGGGCCGCTGGAGCCCCGTCGGCGTCTCCTCGGCGGCTTCCTCGCCCGCGTCTATCGCGGCGTCCTCGGCGTCCAGTTCCTCGCGTGAGCGGGCCGTCGACGGGGTGTCGTCCGAGTCGTCCTGCGGGTCGCCGAGCGCGATCCGCAGCCCGAGCACCGCGCGGGCGGCCTCTCCGACACCGCGGAACACGTCCTGGACGGCGGGGGAGGCCTTCGGCAGGTTCTCCTCGTCGCGGTAGCCGAGAAGCCGGTTGCGCAGTCGGGTCAGACCGGTTCCCAGGTCCTCGGAGACGGGCCGCAGGACCAGCAGGCGCAGCGCCTCCAGGTCGCGGCGCAGGGTCGCGGTCGACTCGTCCTGTACGGGCAGCCGGCCGCCCGGCGGGACGGGCGCGCCCGGCAGGTGCAGGGTCAGTGTGTCCGCCCGCTCGGCGCTACGGGCGGTCAGCAGCAGCAGCCCGAGGCGTTCGGCGGCGATCTCGGCGTCTGCGATGCGGCGCTGCACGAGCCTGGCCACGGCCTCGTCGGCGGTGCCCTCCTCCAGCCGCCCCTGGATCATCATGGCCGTCTCGTTGAGGCGGGCGGTGCCGTCGCGCACGTCCTGAAGCGCCTTGTCGATCTCGTCCGGCCCGGCGTCGAGGAGAGCGAGCTGTGCGGTCACCAGTTGCGCCAGCCGGGCGCGGAAGGCCTCCCGCAGTCGCTGCAGGATGCCCGCGGGCGTCTCGGGTACGAGCGCGAAGCGCACCACGGCGCTGGAAGCGACGGCGACGGCCACGACGCCCCACAGCTGCGGCAGCGCCGGCACGGTGGCCCCGACGAACAGGGACATGAAGTAGACCTGGAAGCCGATCAGGCCGAGCGTGGTGCCGCGGTCGCCGAAGCGGCGGGCGTAGACGGCGCAGAAGATGAGCGCCACGAAGAAGAGGTCGCCGCCCACCACCCGGGAGTGCAGCACCGCACCCAGCGACACGGAGGCCAGCGCCACCACAAGGCCCAGCGCGAGCGTGACGGCCTGCGGGCCGCGCTGCTTCTCCCGGATGGCGAAGGTGGAGACCATCGCCGCGATGGCGCCCGCCACCAGATGGCGCACGTCGGCGCCGAGCACGGAGAGGACGGCCAGCGTGAGGGCGATGGCGCCGACCGTTCTCAGGCCGGCGGCCAGACGCAGCAGCCCGGGATCCGAGGCCGCGACGAGATCGCGCAGCCGTGCCCGGACCGACCCTTCCGCTGCCCTCACGCCGCCGTACTCACTCCCGCTTCACGTCATGATCCGGATCTCAGCATGACACGGCGCGACCGGAGCGGCGCCACCCGTCTCACTCCCTGCGGTCCGTTCCCTCGACCTGCGCCCGCACCTCGTCCGGCGTCAGATAGGCGTTGGTGTACTCGAAGTCGTGCAGTTTGGCCGGCTTGCGGGCCTGGAAGCCGGTGCGGACGAAGTCGTCGCCGGCGATCGCGTTGAGCGTCCAGTTCGTGGCGACGCGGACCTTGGCGACGTTGGTGCGCAGTGCCGCCCAGTGGTAGCCGCGGGCCGCGACCTGGGCGGGCAGGCCGCGCAGTTCGATGCCGAGCGGCTTGGAGACGGCGTCCCTGCCGCCGAGGTCCACGACCAGACCGAGGTCCTTGTGGACGTACGGCGTCAGGGGCTGGTTGCGCAGGGTCGCGATGACGTTGTCGGCGACCGTCTTGCCCTGCCGCATCGCGTGCTGCGCGGTGGGCGGGCAGACCGCCGCCTCGTCGTCCTTGGCCCTGTCGGGCACCGCTGCGGCGTCGCCGAGTGCGAACACGCCGTCGTGGCTCGGCAGTTGCATCTCGGCGTTGACCGCGAGCCGGCCCCGCACGGTCTCCGCGCCGAGTGTGGCGATGAGGGGACTCGCGACGACGCCGGCGGTCCAGATCAGGGTGCGGGTGGGGATCACCCGGCCGTCGGTGAAGGTGACCTCCTCGGGGCCCGCCTTCTCGATGGAGACGCCCAGCGAGACGTCGATGCCGCGCCGCTTGAGGATCTCCTGCGCACTGCGGCCGAGCTTGTCGCCCAGCTCCGGCATCAGCTTCGGGGCGATGTCGATGAGATGCCACTTGATCAGCGCCGGGTCGATGCGCGGGTAGCGCTTGACCGCGGCGTGCGTGAGCTTCTGCAGACAGGCGGCGGTCTCGGTGCCGGCGTATCCGCCGCCGACCACCACGAACTGCAGGCGCGAGGCGCGCTCCGCCGGGTCGTCGCTGGCGTCGGCCAGGTCGAGCTGGGAGATGACGTGGTCGCGGATGTAGGCGGCCTCGGCCAGCGTCTTCATGCCGTACGCGTGATCGGTGAGCCCGGGGATGTCGAAGGTGCGGGTGATACTGCCGGGGGCCAGCACGATGTAGTCGTACGGCTCGTTGACGATCTGGTCGGTGATCGTGCGGACGACGCAGACCTTGGCCTTCAGGTCGACGCCGATGGCCCCGCCCGGAATGATCCGGGTGCGGTACTTCTTGCTGCGCCGCAGCGAGACCGCGATCGACTGGGGCGTCAGCACGCCGGAGGCGACCTGGGGCAGCAGCGGCAGATAGAGCTGGTAGGCGAACGGCGTCACCAGGGTGACGTCCGCTTCGTCGGGCGCGAGTTTCCGCTCCAGCCGGCGTACGCACTCCACGCCGGCGAAACCTGCGCCAACCACCAGGATCCTGGGTCGTGTCACGGTGTTCATCCCTCTCTGCGGCTCCAGGCGGTCTGCATCCAACGCCCTTCGCATGCCCTGGATCGCTGCTTGCACCACATCGATCCCACCGTGGCCTCAGCCGTTCCGCCAGCTGGGTGCGGCAGGCAGACGAACGCGTCGAGCACCACCATGCCCGTCTGCGTGCCGAAACGCACCGGTCGGGAGTGAACCTTTTGGATCACGTACTGCGCAGGAAATGGCGGGATTGTGCTCAGCCGGTGGTCAGCGGAACACGTTGTCGGCCTCGTCCCAGCTCGACAGCTCGTCCGGCACGGTCTGCCGGGGAGCTCGGGTGCGTGCCTGGTACATCGCGTCGATCTCGAATGCGTAGTGCCGCACGATGGCGTCCCGGCGCAGCTTCATGGACGGCGTCATGAGCCCGTTGGACATGTCGAACTGCTCCGGCAGCACCCGGAAGACCCGGATCGACTCCGAGCGCGAGACGGCGCTGTTGGCCGCGGCCACGGCCCGCCCGATCTCCTCGCGCAGCGCATTCTCCTCGCGGGCCTCCCGGCTCGGCATGTCGCTCTGCAAGGACAGGGAACCGCGCCAGTACGCCAGGAACTTCGGATCCAGGGTGATCAGCGCCCCCACACAGGGCCGGTTGTCGCCGACGACGACCGCCTGGTGGATCAGCGGATGCATCCTCAACCGCTGTTCCAGGGCGGCCGGGGCGACGTTCTTGCCGCTGCTGGTGACGATGATGTCCTTCTTGCGGCCGGTGATCGTCAGATAGCCCTGGGCGTCGATCCGTCCGAGGTCGCCGGTGGCCAGCCAGCCGCCGCGCAGGACGGCCCGCGTCGCCGCCTCGGCGTTGATGTAGCCCTGGAACACCGAGGGGCCGCGGACCAGGATCTCGCCGTCCTCGGCCACGGCGATCTCGTTGCCCGGCAGCGCCTGCCCGACGGTTCCCGACATCTCCCGGCCCAGCGGCTGTGCGGTGACGCCGCCGGCGGCCTCCGTCAGGCCGTACCCGTCGTTCACATAGATGCCGATGCCCTCGTAGAAGAGGGTCAGTTCACGGCTGAGGGACGAGCCGCCGGACGATGCCCGCATCACCCGGCCGCCGATCGCGGCGCGCAGCTTGCGGTACACCGTCCGCTCGAACAGGGCGTGTTGCAGCCGCAGATCGAAACCGGGCCCGGAACCGCCGCCCAGCCGTTGCCGCTCCAGCGCCGCGGCGAAGTCGCGTGCCGTGTCCGCCGCCCGTTCGAACAGCGCCCCGCGGCCCGCCTCCTGGGCGACGCGCAGGAAGTTCTTGTAGATCTTCTCCAGGAGCGAGGGAACCGCGCACAGATAGGTGGGCCGGAAGGACAGCAGGGACGCCGAGAGCGCTTCCTCGCTCATGTCGGGCTCGTGTGCCATCACCATGCCGCCGCGAATGCACAGGGTCTGCACCAGAAGGCCGTAGACGTGCGAGAAGGGCAGGAAGGCGAGCACAGAGGCCTGCAGCTCGCCCGGCGGGATCACGGTGTGGCCCCAGCCCGTCAGCAGTGTGTCGCAGGTGCTCGCCAGGTTGCGGTGGCTGAGCGCACAGCCCAGTGCCCGGCCCGTGGTGCCGGAGGTGTAGCTGATGGCCGCCGTGGAGTCCGGCAGCACGATGCGGCGCAGCGAGTCGACCGTGGCCAGCGGGATGAACCTGCCTCGCTCCCGCAGGTCGCCCAGCGCCCCCGCGTCCAACTGCCAGACGTGGCGCAGCAGCGGCAGCGACCCGCACACGGAGCCGACCGTCATCACCGCCTGCTCGTCCTCCACCACCACGGCCACGCAGCCCGCATCCCGCAGGACCCACTCCACCTGATCGCGGGAGGAGGTCGGATAGAGCGGTACGACTTCGGCGCCGACCGCCCACAGGGCGTGGCTGAGCACGGTCCACTCGTACCGGGTGCGCGCCATGATCGCGACGCGGTGGCCCGGCGAAATGCCGGACGCGACCAGCCCCTTGGCCAGATCGACCACCTCGTCCCGCACCTCCACGGCGGTCAGCTCCTCCCAGGTGGTGGAGGACGGGGTGGGGCGGCGCGCCAGCATCGGCAGGGTGGGATTGAGGGCTGCCATGTCGAAGACGGTGTCGGCCAGTCCGCCGGTCAGGGGCGAGACGGTGGGGGGAGCGAGGGCGAAGTCGCGCATGCGCTGCTCCTGAGCTGTACGGAGGGTGACCATGCCGACGAGTTCCGTTGTCGACGGTGCTCGAATCTAGCCCAGGTGGGTGCGGATGGTGACCGGAACCTGCGAAGTTGCGGATCCGTGATGATCAGGCCTGGGTGTGGCGCACGCAGCCCGTGACGACCTCCCGCAGATTGCCGTTGCGCGCCAGGAGTTCACGCTGAACCTGTGCGCCGGTGCCTCCTTCGAGCAGCCGGACGCAGGTCTCCTGGGCACGCTCCAGGTCGCCACTGTCGGCGAGTGCGCCGCCGATGTGTTCCAGCAGCGCCCGCACCACGCTCTCGGCGGACTGCCGCCGCATGGTCACGGGGTGCAGGAGCTCGTCGGCGAGACCGGAGCGGGCCGCCTGCCAGGCGGCCAGCCGCAGCAGGCTGACACTGTGGTCGAGGGGCGGGTGGCCGTCCCACCACTCCCGCGCGGCTGTCTCCACGAGCCCCCGGGTCAGCGCGGCGACGAGGGCCGCCGTACCGGCGTGCAGGCAGACGTCCGCGACCCGGACCTCGACGGTCGGGTACTGCCGGGACAGGCGCGCGTCGAAGTAGATCATCCCCTCGTCGAGGATCACCCCGCTGCCGACCATGTCCGCCACCCGGCCGTGGTAGCGCTCGGCCGAGCCGAAGACCTCGGTGGGTCCGGCCGACGGCCAGCGCTGCCACACCCGGCTGCGATAGCTGTTGTAGAGGGTGTCCCTGCCCTGCCAGAACGGGGAGTTGGCGCTGAGCGCGGAGATCACCGACAGCCAGGGCCGGATGCGGTCGATGACCGCGACGCCCTCCTCGTCGGAGTCGACCGACACATGGACGTGACAGCCGAGCACGAGCTGCTGCTGTACGGCGATGCCGTACTGCTCCTCCATCCACTGGTAGCGGCTTCCCCTGGTGACGGTGGGGCTGACGGGCAGGGGTGAGGTGGCGAGCGCGGCCACCGTGCAACCGATCTCCCCGGCGTGCCGGGCGGCCTCCCGGCGACAGCGCACGATCTCCGCGTTCAGGTCCGCCATGTCGGCCTGGGGATGCGTGTTGAACTCCAGCATCTGGTTGTACAGCTCTTTCTCGAACACGCCCTCGCACGTGCCGTCCCGCGCCGCACGGGCGAGCACCGCGGCGGACAACGCCTTGGGCTCGCCCGTCTCCGGGGCCACGAGGAGGAGTTCTTCCTCCACTCCGACGGTGCGCACGTGAGGACGCCTTTCTGTGGCCGGGCTGCGGCTACGACGAGCACCGGGTACCCCGCCCGGCCGGTCACAGCAACGGAGTCAGCCAGATGGTGGCGAGCGGCGGCAGGGTGAGCGTGATCCTTCCCTCCTCCACCTTGACGTCGTCGGGGTTGGTGACGTCGCTGCCGCCGTAGCGCACGGCGTCGGTGTTGAGGATCTCCCGCCAGGCGGGCATCTCGTCGGGCGCCCAGAGGCGGTAGTCGTGACGCACGACGGGGGAGAAGTTGGAGACCGCGAGCAGCGGGCTGCCGTCGGTGGCGAACCGCAGGAACGCGAAGACGTTGTCCTCGGCGGCGTCCCCCATCACCCACTGGAAGCCGCAGGGCCGGGTGTCCTGCTGCCACAGCGCAGGGGTGCGGCGGTATACGGCGTTGAGGTCGCGCACCAGGTCTCGGACCCCGCGATGGTCGGGCTCGGCGCCGTAACCGGGGTCGACCAGCCACCAGTCCGGCCCGTGCTCCTGGGACCATTCGGAGCCCTGGGCGAACTCCTGCCCCATGAACAGGAGCTGCTTGCCGGGGTGGGCCCACATGAATCCGAGGTACGCCCGGTGGTTGGCGCGTCGCTGCCACCAGTCGCCGGGCATCTTCGACACCAGCGCCTGCTTGCCGTGCACCACTTCGTCGTGCGAGATGGGCAGGACGTAGTTCTCGCTGTAGGCATACACCATGGAGAAGGTCATCTCGTTGTGGTGGTACTTGCGGTGCACCGGCTCGTGCTCCATGTAGCCGAGGGAGTCGTGCATCCAGCCCATGTTCCACTTCAGGCCGAAGCCCAGCCCGCCGCTGTCGGTGGGGCGGGTGACCCCGTCCCACGCCGTGGACTCCTCCGCGATGGTCACCACGCCGGGCGCCCGCCGGTACACGGTCGCGTTCATCTCCTGCAGGAAGGCCACCGCGTCCAGGTCCTCGCGCCCTCCGTGCACGTTCGGCGTCCACTGGCCCGAGTCGCGCGAGTAGTCCAGGTAGAGCATGGAGGCCACGGCATCCACCCGCAGACCGTCGATATGGAACTCTTCGCACCAGTAAACAGCGTTCGCCACAAGGAAGTTGCGCACCTCAATGCGACCGAAGTCGAACTCGTAGGTCCCCCAGTCCGGGTGCTCGGCCCGCCGCGAGTCCCCCGGTTCGTACAGCGGGTCCCCGTCGAAGCGCGCCAGCGCCCAGTCGTCCTTGGGGAAGTGGGCGGGCACCCAGTCCATGATCACACCGATGCCGGCCCGGTGCAGGGCGTCGATCAGGTACTTGAAGTCGTCAGGCGTACCCAGCCGCGACATCGGCGCATAGAAGCCGGTGACCTGGTAGCCCCAGGAACCGGCGAAGGGGTGCTGGGCGACTGGCATGAACTCGACATGGGTGAATCCCATACCGCTCACGTAGGCCGGCAGCTGCTCGGCGAGTTGACGGTATGTCAGCCCGTGCCGCCAGGACGGGAGATGGATCTCGTAGACCGAGAAGGGTGCCTCGTGCACCGGGAGGTCGCCGCGATGCGCCATCCATTCGTCGTCGCCCCACTCGTAGTGCGAGGCGTGCACGACCGACGCCGTGTCCGGCGGGACCTGCGCGTACCGCGCCATGGGGTCGGCCTTGAGGAAACGGCCGCCGTAGCGGGAAGTGATCTCGAACTTGTACAGCGCGCCCTCCCCGATACCGGGCACGAACAGCTCCCACACCCCCGAAGCGCCCAGGGACCGCATCGGCAGCGCTGTCCCGTCCCAGCAGGTGAAGTCCCCGGCGACCCGCACCCCCTGGGCGTTCGGCGCCCACACGGTGAACCGGGTGCCCGTCACGCCCTCGTGCTCCATGGGCTCGGCGCCGAGCGCCTTCCACAGCTGCTCGTGCCGGCCCTCGCGGATCAGATGAAGGTCGAGCTCACCGAGGGCGGGCAGGAAACGGTACGGGTCGGCCGTCTCGTGCTCACCGTCCGCGTACCGCACCAGCAGCGTGTACTCGGGGATCGCGTCGAGTGGCAGCACTCCGGAGAACAGGCCGTCGCCCTCCGAGGCCAGCGGGCGCCGCATCCCGTCGACGACGACGCTCACCGCGCGGGCGTAGGGCCGCAGCGCCCGGAAGACGATGCCGCCCGGGACCGGGTGGGCGCCCAGCAGCGCGTGCGGGTCGTGGTGCCGGCCGGTGAGCAGACGTTCACGTTCGCCGGGATCCAGGGCAGGCGCACTCGCGCATCCGGCGGTGAGCGGTCCGGACGGCTCGGGCAGTGAGGTGTCACGCAGGGCCACGGGTTCAGCCTCCTCTTACGGCGAGACGCTCGATCGCCGCCATCGGTACGGGGAGCCAGTCCGGCCGGTGCCGGGCTTCGTACAGGACCTCGTACACGGCTCGATCGGTCTCATAGGCACGCAGCAGTCCGTGCTTCTTGCGCGGGTCCCAGCCGGCCCGCTCGGCATAGCCCGCGCAGTAGGCCTCGCGGCAGCGGCGCGCCCACTCCGGGCGCCACGGGCGGCGCTGGCGGGCGGCGTAGTCGAAGGAGCGCAGCATGCCCGCGATGTCCCGCACCGGGGACTGGGTGCTGCGCCGCTCGGCGAGCGGGCGGGACGGCTCGCCCTCGAAGTCGATGACGAACCAGTCCCGGCCGGCCCGCAGCACCTGACCCAGGTGCAGGTCGCCGTGGATGCGCTGGGCGGGCGGCCCCGGATCGCAGGCGACGAGCGCGCCGAAGGCGGTGCGCAGCCGGGGCACATACGGGCGCAGCGCCGGCACGCAGTGGGCCGCGGCGTCCAGGCGCTCGGTCATGGCCGCGGCCGTCCGCACGCTCTCGTCGTGTGCCCCGGCCGGGAAGGCGGCCGCCAGCGCGAGATGCACCTCGGCGGTGGCCCGGCCCAGCTCGCGGGCCTGCACGGTGAAGTCGTCGCCGGCGGCGAGCGCCTGCAGGGCGAGCGCCCAGCCGTCGGAGGCATCGGGCAGGAACGGCTGCAGCACACCGAGCGTCGCATGCTGCGGATGCGTCGTACGGAACCATGCCACCGGCGCCGGCACCCGGCCGCAGCCCTGCCCGGCCAGCGCGCTCGGCACCTCCAGGTCGGGGTTGATGCCGGGCTGCACGCGCCGGAACACCTTCAGGATGAACTCGTCGCCGTACACCAGGGAGGAGTTGGACTGCTCGGTCTCCAGCACCCGCGGCACCAGCCCGGCGGGCACATGCACGGACGGATCGGCCTCGAAGCGCAGTGGGCCCGCCGCACCGGGCTGGCGCAGCCGCTCCAGGAGCAACTGCGCCGAACGGGGATCCTGCAGCGCGTCGTACACCGTCAGACCGGCCAGCGGGCCCTCCTCCGCCCTGCCGATCAGGGCCCGTCCGAGCCTTGGCGACACGTGCCGGCGCACGCCGAGCAGCAACTGGTAGCAGTCACCGGCCGGCGTGGCGCCGCTGGGCGCGGGTACGCCGCTCTGACCGGTCTGCACCAGCAGGTGCAGACAGCCGGGGAACAGCTCCGTCATGGACAGCAGCCCGAGGTCCGTGACGGGGCGGTCCTTGCCCGCGAACCAGCGCTGCCGCGGCAGCCACTCGCGCAGCAGCCCGGCGAGCGAGGCCATGGGCCCGGCGGCGGGGCTGGGTCTGAGGCGGAGCGATGCGGTCTTCGCCATGGTGACGCGTCCTTTCCTCGCCTCACGCTCGAGGGCGGCGGCCGATGCGGGATGCGACTCGGGTGAGCCGGAACCAGTAGAAGCCGTGGCCGGCGAGGGTCAGCAGGTACGGCAGCTCACCGATGGCCGGGAAGCGCACCCCGCCGATGAGCTCCACGGGATGGCGTCCGTCGTAGGCCCGCAGGTCGAGCTCGGTGGGCTGCGCGAACCGGGAGAAGTTGTTCACGCACAGCACCAGGTCGTCGCCGTACTCCCGCAGGAAGGCCAGTACCGCCGGGTTGGAGGACTGGAGTTCGGTGTAGGACCCGAGGCCGAAGGCCGGGTTCTGCTTGCGGATCTCGATCATCCGGCGGGTCCAGTGCAGCAGCGAGGACGGGTCGGACATCGACGCCTCGACGTTGGTGACCTGGTAGCCGTAGACGGGGTCCATGATCGTCGGCAGGAACAGCCGACCCGGATCGCAGGACGAGAAGCCCGAATTCCGGTCGGGTGTCCACTGCATCGGGGTGCGTACGGCGTCCCGGTCGCCGAGCCAGATGTTGTCGCCCATGCCGATCTCGTCGCCGTAGTAGAGGATCGGCGAGCCGGGAAGCGACAGGAGCAGGGCGGTGAACAGCTCGATCTGGTTCTCGTCGTTGTCGAGGAGCGGGGCGAGCCTGCGGCGGATGCCGATGTTGGCGCGCATACGCGGGTCTTTCGCGTACTCCGCCCACATGTAGTCGCGTTCCTCGTCGGTGACCATTTCCAGGGTCAGCTCGTCGTGGTTGCGCAGGAAGATGCCCCACTGGCAGCCCGCGGGGATGGCGGGGGTCTTGGCGAGGATTTCCGAGACGGGGTAGCGGGATTCCCGTCGTACCGCCATGAAGATGCGGGGCATGACGGGGAAGTGGAATGCCATGTGGCATTCGTCGCCGCCGCTCTGGAAATCGCCGAAGTAGTCGACGACGTCCTCCGGCCACTGGTTGGCCTCCGCCAGCAGCACGGTGTCCGGATACATCGCGTCGATCTCGCGGCGGACGCGCCTCAGGAACGCGTGGGTGGCGGGCAGGTTCTCGCAGTTGGTGCCCTCAGCCGCGTACAGATAGGGCACGGCGTCGAGGCGGAAGCCGTCGATGCCCAGATCCAGCCAGAAGCGCAGGGCGGCCAGGATCTCCTCCTGCACCGCCGGGTTCTCGTAGTTGAGGTCCGGCTGGTGGGAGAAGAAGCGGTGGAAGAAGTACTGCCCGCGGACCGGGTCGAAGGTCCAGTTGGAGACCTCGGTGTCGACGAAGATGATCCGCGCGTCGGCATACTGCTTGTCGTCGTCGGCCCACATGTAATAGTCGCCGTAGGGGCCGTCCGGGTCTTTTCTCGACTCCTGGAACCACGGGTGCTGGTCGCTGGTGTGGTTCATGACGAAGTCGATGATCACGCGCATGCCGCGCTGGTGGGCGGCGTCGACGAACTCGACGAAGTCGGCGAGGTCACCGAATTCGGGCAGGACCGAGGTGTAGTCGGAGACGTCGTAGCCGCCGTCGCGCAGTGGTGACTTGAAGAAGGGCGGCAGCCACAGGCAGTCGACGCCCAGCCACTGCAGGTAGTCGAGCTTGGCGGTGATGCCCTTGAGGTCGCCGATGCCGTCGCCGTTGCTGTCCTGGAAGGAACGGACGAGGACCTCGTAGAAGACGGCACGCTTGAACCACTCCGGGTCCCGGTCCTTGGCGGGAGTGTCCTCGAAGGTGTCCGGGACGGGCTGGTTGACAGTCATGGCGCTCTGAATCTCCGATCGGTGGCTACGCGGACGACTGCTGGACGTGGAGCACGTGTGCCGGGGCCCGCCCGGGATCCAGGCGCACATAGTTGGTTCTGCCCCAGTGATAGGTCTCACCCGTCAGTTCGTCGTGCGCGGACATGAATGCGTGCCACTCCAGACCGAGTTGCGGCATGTCCAACGAGACCGTGGCCTCCTGGGTGTGGTGCGGGTCGAGGTTGACGACGACGAGGACCGTGTCCCGGCCCGTGGTCTTGCTGTACGCGATGACCATGTCGTTGTCGGTGTGGTGGAAGCGTAGGTTCCTGAGGCGCTGAAGGGCCGGATGACGCCGTCGGATGGCGTTGAGGCGGGTGATGAGGGGGGTGATGGTGCGGCCTTCGCGTTCGGCGGTCTGCCAGTCGCGCGGGCGCAGCTGGTACTTCTC